>NZ_KV811687.1:106832-212463 GCF_001813175.1 Corynebacterium sp. HMSC069E04
GTCACTGGTTCAATCCCAGTATCGCGCACAGGGTTTCCACTAGGAGCCCACGACGAGCGAGAGCTCGTCACGCGGATGTAGCGCAGTTGGTAGCGCATCACCTTGCCAAGGTGAGGGTCGCGAGTTCGAGTCTCGTCATCCGCTCCACATCGAGTGCCCCTCCAAATTGGAGGGGCACTCTTAGTTTTCTGTCTCCCGGATTTTAAGGGGGGGGTTAAGGGTTAAGGGGGGGTGAGGGGGCTCTTCCCCGTCAGCGAGAGAACTTCCAGTCAGCTGTTTATGATGTTTCTCACAGTCTTGTCGTCTCAAGGAAGTAGACATCATGAAAGCCTTTTCTCCACCTTCGTCTTCCCCGCAGGGCCTGTTACGCGGGGTCTTTGCTATTCTCGCAGCGCTACTCATCGCGTTTCTCACCGTCGTTGCGGTGCCAGCGTCTGCGCAGAATCCGACCGGGGTGTCGTCCAGCACAGCTCCGAGCTCCGAGGCCGCTACCACGAATAACCCGGAGTCCGGCCCCGATGGGGACGCCGCAGATACCGAGAGCGGCGCGACGATGCTTGTTCTCGATTCTTCTGGCTCGATGAATGCGCAAGACGCTGGCGGGCAGACCCGCCTCGACGCCGCGAAGGACGCAACGAAGAAGTTCGTCTCTGAGCTTGGTGGGACTATCCCACTAGGTCTTGTTACTTACGGCGGCACGGTCGACGAAGCACCAGAGAATCAGGAAGCAGGGTGCCAAGACATCCACGTGGTCAGTGGCCCCAAAGAGGATGTAGGGGATTCTTTCACTGGCCCGATCGATGCGCTCCATGCAAAGGGCTACACCCCGATTGGTGATTCCCTGAAGAAGGCCGCCGAGGAATTGGGTGGCCAGCACGGCACCATTGTGCTTGTCTCTGATGGAATCGATACCTGTGCGCCGCCGCCAGTATGTGAGGTGGCCAAAGAGCTTCACGAGCAGGGCGTCGATCTGGTCATCAACACCATTGGTTTTAACGTCGATGAGGAGGCCCGAAAGGAGCTCTCCTGTATTGCAGATGCCGCTGGCGGCGAGTATCTCGACGCCGATGATGCAGACTCATTGGCAGCGATGATCAAGAAGGCAGCAGGGCGCGCCGCGGACATCTATCAATCCGATGTCGAACAGATTGAAGGCAGCGAAGACATCAGCCAACCAACGCAGCTTCCACGCTGGGAGTCTGGTGAGGACTTCATCTTCCGCGCGGAGTTGGATGCCCCACCGAACGGCGGCGAGGAATCTCGCTCCGATTTCCATGCTGAGTCATGGTCGATCCCCGTCAAGCCGGGTGAGCGCTATGTGGCGACGATGTACAAGACACTTGAAGGTGCAGTGGGAACACCGAACGACCTGTATTTGAAGACATTTTTCGGCGATGGTGCAGAACCGCCAACGGGTACGCATGGTGGCGACGAAGGCTCAGATGATTGCACAGCTGACTGGGAAAGTGCGAACACCGGCACTGTATCTGAGGCCTTGGCAAACGCTAGCGCTTATACCTACGAAATCGGTTCCAAGAATTGCCAGGGCGACTTGGTCTTGACGGCGATGCGCGCAGGCCAGTACAAGGCCGATGAACCTTTCGACGTGGAGATTCTGCTTCACCGTGTTGACCCAGTATCCAACATTGACGAGCTTGTTAGTGGTCTTAGCAGCGAGCTGGACGGCGAACTCCATGCCAACGCCAACGATGCTGAACAGATGGCTCCCGGAAACTGGTTTGACAATGCCACGGAGCTTTGCAGCGGTCAGGCCATCGAAACCGACATTGTTCAGGGCGAAGCGCACGTCTACAAGGTCCCCATGAAGGAAGGACAGCAGTTGGCTGCCGCAATTAGAGCTGGAGAGGCTTCGGATAAGAAGGCTCTCCAGTACTCAGGCCTCGATGTGTCTATCCTCAATCCAGTTCGTGAGAAAGCTGGAGAGCATGAGTCTTTGATCTGGCCCGATGAGGGGGACGAGGGATCGGTCTCGGCAGCAAACCCTATTGCTTTCACTAACCGCTTCAGCTCGGATTCTGCACCCTCTTATGGCAACGCGAACTGGTTGGAGGGTGACTACTACATCGTGGTGACACTGGATGCAGGTAAAGGGAATAATCTAGCGGATAGTGAAGGCAATTTCACTGACAAACGTGCCACCATGAAATATTACCTCACGTCCAAGGTGTTGGGGGAGCCAATCCAAGGGCCCATTTATGAGCCTGTCAAGGACAAGACTGAGGCACCGAAGAGTGATGGTGACGAAGGAAATGTGGACCAAGCAGCAAGGGCCGATGAGGATAAAGGCCTCGGCCTTGGCGCTCTCGGTTATTTCCTAGCTGCGGCCTTGGGCATCATCGCTGTTGCCGTAATCATCCTGGTAGTTATCCTTCTGCGCGGACGTAGCCACTAGAAGTCTTATAAGAAACACGACCTTGCTGCTGGAGAGGACTGGGAACTTTTCCGCCGCGTGCAACGACTACTTGGTAACCTCGCGCATTTCGCGCGGGGTGAGGATTGGCTCGAGGATCCCTCCCGGCGATAGGATGAGGGAGCCTTCAATCAAAAGTTTCATCAGACCATCAAGGAGTAGTCCGGGAAATGCAGCTGCGTCAGGTCACTACGGGAATTGCCGCTGGGGCCGCGGGCCTTGCGATTGGGTTGTCCGCGCCGCTAGCGGTGGCACATGACTCAGTCATTGGCGGAAACGTGGTGGGTGACGCACCGCTGGAAGAGTTTCCGCGTGAAATCACACTAGAGTTCTCTGGTATTCCCCGGGATGACTTCAATACTTTTGCCGTGAGCGATAAGTCAAGCGGCGAGGTGCTCTTTGACGCCACCCCAACCATTGATGGCCGCAATCTCACCGTTGAGGTTCCTCAGGACATCGAACCTGGCGATGGTGAATACCAGGTAGGTTTCCGCATTACCTCCTCCGATGGCCACTCCACGCTCGGTTCCGTGCCGTTTAGCGTGGGTTCTGGGGCCGGCGGACATGAGGCTGCAGATGCTTCTGCTGATGGTGCCAAGGAAGGCGAAGAGGCGCAGGAGTCTCAGGATCCGCTGAGCTCCTTGCCCGCTGCGGCCAGATGGATCATTGGCGTAGGGGCAGTTCTCGTTGTCGGCGCAGCGCTTTTTGCCTTCGGAGCAAAGACCCGCCGCGCTGGTGGAGAAGGCTCAGAAGGCTAAACACCACCAGCCTCCGATGAGGCGAGGGTCAATCCGTACTTTCCTTAACTACTGTTACTACAGAAAGGCATGTCCCATGCTGAATACCCGTTCTTTCCTCCGTGTCTCCGTGGCGGCCCTCGCAGCCGGCAGCCTGACCTTGGCGGCTTGCTCCCCGAGCGAAGAGGATTCCGCCGCAGCTCCGTCGAGCGCTGCAAGCAGCGCGGAGAAGGACAAGGACGCAGAGACCAGTACTTCGGCTTCTTCCTCCGCTGAGTCTGGCGTAACGTTCGAGGATGCTGTTGTGCGCGCCATGGAGGAGGACTCCGATATGACCGCTATCTTCGGCACTCTCCACAACAACACGGACAAGGATATCAACGTGCTTGGCTTCAGCTCTTCGGTGAAGGCGAAGCACTATGAGATCCATGAGGTTGTCGATGGCGTCATGCAGGAGAAGGAGGGCGGCTTCGATATCCCTGCCGGCGAATCCATTGAGCTCGCGCCGGGCGGTTTCCACTTCATGTTGATGGGCGTGACCGAGCCTGTTATGGCCGGTGAGACTGCCACCCTCACGCTGGAGCTTGCCGACGGTTCCACGGTCGAGCTCGGTGACATCCCGGTGCGCACCATTGGTGCCGGCGACGAAGACTACGGCGACATGGGCCACGGATCTATGGACCATGCAGAGCACATGGACCACTCGGAGTCCGCAGACATGTCTGACGTGAAGAAGGAAGAACACGCGCACTAGAAACCAGCGTGCTCTGGGCCAAAGTAGGCAAGAAATCGGTTCTCACGAGATAGGGAGAAATCAAGGATGAGCGGGTTCGCGGAACCTGTCAGCCGGCGTGGATTACTCGCCGGAAGTGCTGTGGCGGCAAGCGCGGTAGCGCTTGCAAGCTGTGCGAAAGGGGATGAACCTGGACAGGCATCTGCGGATGCCTCCCGCGCAGCACAGGCTGGGGACGCCGGAAGCACCGGTCCGGACAGCCGCGAGGAGACCATGGGCGGCGATATCGTCGCCTTCGACGGAAAGCACCAAGCGGGCATCCAAACTCCGGTCCAAGCGCACGTGGAACTGGTGGGCTTTAACCTGAAAAAGGGGACCACCGCACGCGGCGCGGCCGCGCTCATGCGCCTGTGGACGGAAGACGCCCGCCGTCTGTGCACCGGTGAGAACCCGTTGGGCAGCCTCGAACCCGAATTGTCTACCACCCCAGCAAACCTCACCGTCACGTGCGGTTGGGGAGAGGGATTCTTCGACACGGTGGACGTCGCCAAGCCCAGCTGGCTGCGCGATATCCAGGCTTTTGACCATGATGACCTCCGCCCGGAATGGGGCCAGACAGATATCGTCCTGCAGATCTGCAGCGATGACCCTTTCACTGCCGCCTTCGTATTGCGGCATATGACCCGCGCGGGCAAAGATTACGCCGATGTTGCGTGGATCCAACAGGGATTCAGCCATGCCTATGGCTCCGCACCGAAGGGTATGACTCCGCGCAACCTCTTTGGGCAAAAGGACGGAACGGTCAATCCCCGAAGCGATGAAGACTTCAACGAACAGGTGTGGATCGAAGACGGCCCCTTCGCCGGCGGCAGCGCCATGGTGGTACGCCGCATTCACATGAACCTGGACACATGGGAGCAGCTTGATCGCGCGGCACGTGAGAACTCGACTGGGCGCACGCTCGATACCGGAGCTCCTATAGGCGCTAAGGACGAGTTCGACCCGGTGGATCTGGATGCCCGCAACGAGTTTGGGCTCAAAGCCATTGATGAAAACTCGCATGTCGCCAGAGCGCATCCGCCGGCAGAGCATCCAGAACAAAAGCTTTTGCGTCGCCCGTATAACTACAACCTGCCGCCGACTCCGGAGACCACCCAGCGCGGTGAACTTAGCAACGCGGGATTGATCTTCATCTGCTACCAGAAGGACCCGACGACGCAGTTCGAGCCTATTCAAGCGCGCCTTGATGAAGCGGATCGCCTCAATGAGTGGATTCGCCACATTGGTTCGGCCGTGTATTACATGCCGGCCGGAACTGAAGGCGAAACCTTCTGGGGCGAATCGCTCATACGCAGTTAAGAGGGGTAGACTAAGCCGCTGTAACTTTCTCGTTGAGTGCTGCTCGGCCAGGTATGTCGAGCGGCGCGTGAGCGCAAAGGAGCGCACCAAGTCATGGCGGAAATGATTCCAGCAGTCCCGGTGAACTACGAACCAATCACGGTCCCCGCCGGTACTGCCGTGGGAGCAGCGATGCGCGAGCATGAGCTGCCCAACAAGGGCCCGGAAGCTGTCGTCGTCGTCCGCGGCGCCGATGGAACCCTCTACGACCTTTCCCACACCCCGGACACGGACGCCGAGTTCACCCCGGTTGCTGCCTGCGAGGAAGACGGCCGCGCCGTTATCCGCCACTCCTGCGGACACGTCATGGCCCAGGCAGTGCAGGCGGAATTCCCCGGCACCAAGCTGGGCATTGGCCCGGCCATCGAGAATGGCTTCTACTTCGACTTCCAGACCGCTGAGCCCTTCACCCCGGAGGACCTCAAGGCCATTGAGAAGCGTATGAAGAAGATCATCAAGGGCGGCCAGCGCTTCGAGCGCCACGTCTACGCCACCACCGAAGAAGCTGAAGCGGCATTGGCCAACGAGCCCTTCAAGCTGGAGCTGGTCCAGGACAAGGGCAACGTGGATCCAGATTCCGATGAGGCCGCCGAGGTGGGCGCCGGAGATCTGACCCACTATGACAACGTAAACCCCCGCACCGGCGAGGTGGAGTGGTTTGACCTTTGCCGCGGCCCGCACGTGCCGACCACCAAGTACATCCCGGCTTTCACCCTGACGCGATCCTCTGCTGCCTACTGGCGCGGCGACCAGTCCAAGGCTGGCCTGCAGCGCATTTATGGCACCGCCTTCGAATCCAAGGAGGCCCTGGAGTCCTACAAGACCATGGTCGAAGAGGCCGAAAAGCGTGATCACCGCCGCCTGGGTGCTGAGCTGGACCTGTTCTCCTTCCCGGATGAGATTGGTTCCGGCTTCCCCGTCTTCCACCCGAATGGCGCCACCGTGCGCATGGAGATGGAGGAGCACTCCCGCCGTCGCCACATCGCGGACGGCTACTCCTTCGTGTCCACCCCGCACCTGACCAAGGGAGACCTGTTCAAGAAGTCCGGCCACCTCGACTTCTACGCGGATGGCATGTTTCCGCCGATGCAGCTCGACGGTGAGTGGGATGAGGACGGCAACTGCACTAAGCAGCCTCAGGATTACTATGCCAAGCCGATGAACTGCCCGATGCACAACCTCATCTTCGCTTCTCGTGGTCGTTCCTACCGTGAGTTGCCGCTGCGCCTCTTCGAGTTCGGCACGGTCTACCGCTACGAGAAGTCGGGCGTTATCCACGGCCTGACCCGCGCCCGCGGCTTTACCCAGGATGATTCGCACATTTACTGCACCCCGGAGCAGCTCGAAGACGAGCTGACCAAGGTTCTGGAGTTCATCATTT
Organism: Corynebacterium sp. HMSC069E04; assembly: GCF_001813175.1. Lineage (NCBI taxonomy): Bacteria > Bacillati > Actinomycetota > Actinomycetes > Mycobacteriales > Corynebacteriaceae > Corynebacterium > Corynebacterium sp. HMSC069E04. The sequence goes on from NZ_KV811687.1 coordinate 113,513, forward strand.
CCTTGCTCAAGGACTACGGTCTGGATGACTTTTACCTGGAGCTATCCACCAAGGACCCCAACAAGTACGTTGGCTCGGATGAGATTTGGGAGCGCTCCACGGCTACCTTGCAGTCGGTGGCGGAGAAGTCCGGCCTCGAGCTGGTCCCGGACCCAGCAGGCGCGGCCTTCTACGGCCCGAAGATTTCCGTTCAGGCGCGCGATGCCATCGGCCGTACCTGGCAGATGTCCACTGTGCAGCTGGACTTCAACCTGCCGGAGCGCTTTGAACTGGAGTACACGGCGTCGGATGGCTCCAAGCAGCGCCCGATCATGATTCACCGCGCACTTTTCGGTTCCATCGAGCGTTTCTTCGGCGTGCTACTGGAGCACTACGCGGGTGCATTCCCGGCGTGGCTGGCACCTCACCAGGTGGTGGGCATCCCGGTCGCCGATACCTTCGCCCCGCACCTCGAGGAAGTCTGTGCACAGCTGCGCGCACGCGGCCTGCGCGCTGACGTGGATACCTCTGATGACCGCATGCAGAAGAAGATCCGCAACCACACCACGGGCAAGGTTCCATTCATGCTGTTGGCCGGTGAGCGTGACGTGGATGCCAACGCGGTGTCCTTCCGCTTCCTCGACGGCACCCAGGTCAACGGTGTGCCCGTAGAGACAGCAATCAACGTGATTGAAGCATGGGTTCGTGAGCGCAACAACGAGCAACCGACTAAGGACACTATCGCTGAACGCTTCTAGGCGGATGCATCTAGGTAGAGGTTAGAAAAGGAGAACACACAGAGTGGGAGAGTACGTCGATACCGGCCTGGGAACCCCCGACCGCTTAGAGCGCCTGTGGGCGCCGTACCGCATGAGCTACATCAAGCGTGAGGGCGGCGCCGGCGACGTGCCCAAGGAAGCCCATAATCCGTTCGTGGAGATTCCACAGATGTCGGACGAGGACGGGCTCATCGTTGCGCGTGGCGAGTTTGTCTATTGTGTTCTCAACCTCTACCCCTATAACGCCGGGCACATGATGGTGATCCCATACCGTCAGGAATCAGAGCTGGAAAACCTCACCGAGGAAGAATCTCGCGAGCTTTTTCAGTTTGCCCAAGCCGCCATCCGCGTCCTAAAGAAGGTCTCCGGCCCCGATGCCGTCAACGCTGGCTTTAACTTGGGGCGCGCCTCGGGCGGCTCGGTGGGGCAGCACCTGCACATGCACATCGTTCCGCGCTGGAGCGGGGACTCAAATTTCATGACTATTGTGGACGGCGTCAAAGTGCTGCCGCAGCTCCTCAAAGACACCCGGTCCCTGTTGGCGCAGGGGTGGGCGGAGCTCGCCGCTGAGGGAATCATTTCAGGAGAAGCGCATGCTTAGTGTTCATGGGCGCAAACCCGCCGCCGTGGTTGTGGTCCCAGTGGCCAAACTCTTCCTGAAGGTGGGGCTCACGCCCAATGTCGTCACCGTCGTGGGCACAATCGTCACCATTGCTATTTCGGTTATCCTGATCCCGCTTGATCACCTCTTTGCGGCGGCGCTGCTGTCGGGACTCTTCGCTGCCTTCGACATGCTCGACGGCACCATGGCGCGCCTGACCACCGGCGGATCCAACTTCGGCGCGACTCTCGACGCCTCCTGCGATCGCATCACTGACGGTGCTTTGTTCGCAGCGATCGCCTATTGGATGGTGTACGTCGATAACGCCCACCCTCTCAACTTCGCCGCCTGCATGGTGGTGCTCGTGAGCTCCCAGGTCATTTCTTATGTCAAGGCGCGCGGCGAAGCCTCCGGTTTTAAGATGGTCGGCGGACTCGTCGAACGCCCCGAGCGCCTCATCTTGGGCCTCGGCGGCGTGGGGCTGGAAGGCTTGGGCGTGCCTTATGCACTCGAGGTTGCCCTGTGGCTGCTGGCCGTGGGCTCTGTCTTCACCATTTACCAGCGCATGCGCCAAGCAGCGCGTCAGGACACCAAGGCGCGTTTCAAGAAGGAACTGAAGCACATTTAGTCCGACACCCTCTTCTACCGGAAGGTACCGCGCCCTCAGCCCACACAGAAAGGCTCCCGAACCGTGGCTCTACTGGACCGTGACCGGCTGACCGCCGCCGCATACATCGCGTGCTGGAAGGTTGTGCGCTTCCTTCCCCAGCCGCTGGCAGCCTGGCTGTTCGAACGCGGCGCGGATCTGGCAAGTGACAACGGCCAAGGCATGGAACAGCTGCGCCAGAACCTGAGCCGGGTCGTGGGGGCGGAAAACGTCACGCGGGAGTTGGTGCGGGATTCGATGCGCTCCTATATGCGCTACTGGCTCGAGGCTTTCCGTTTGCCTGCTATCCATTCGGATCCGGATCTGCAGAGGCATCTATTGGCAGGTCTGCGAGGCAAGGAACATGCTGATGCCTCCGTGGCTTCCGGGCGCGGGGTGATTTTTGCGCTTCCGCACTCCGGTAATTGGGACATGGCGGGTGTCTTCTGCGTGGGGCACTATGGCGGCTTCACTACGGTGGCTGAGCGCTTGAAGCCAGAGGTGCTTTTTGACGCCTTCGTGGACTACCGCGAGAGCCTTGGCTTTATTGTCCTGCCACTGACCGGTGGCAGTTCTTCTCCTTACCCGCGTCTGAAGGACACTCTGGAACGCGGTGGGGTGGTGTGTTTGTTGTCTGAGCGGGACCTCACGCGCACCGGTGTGACGGTAGACTTCATGGGCGAAGAGGCTAACGTTGCCGCCGGCCCCGCCCAGCTGGCCATCGAGACAGGAGCTGCACTCCATGTCGTGCACTCGTGGTTTGACGGTAAGGATTGGGGGCTATCGGTCAGCCCCGAGGTGGAGGTCACTGACCTGCAGGAGACATGCCAGCGCCTTGCGGATGGCTTTGCGGAGAACATCAGGGCACATCCAGAAGACTGGCACATGTTGCAGCCGCATTGGAACGCCGATGTGGAGCGGCGGCGAGCCGCTCGCCAGAAGAAGTAGAAAGGCAGAACACAGATCATGCGCATAGGCATCATCTGCCCTTATTCCTTCGACGAACCCGGTGGAGTTCAGGCTCATATCCTTGACTTGGCGACTGTCTTCATTGAGCAAGGACACCACGTGGAAGTACTCGGGCCCGCAGCGGCGAGCACGCAGGTTCCCAGCTTTGTTCGCAAGGGTGGCTGGGCGGTGCCGATTACCTATAACGGATCCGTGGCTCGTCTCTCTATTGGCCCGCACGTGCGCCGCAATATTAAGCGTTTCATCCGCGAGGGAGATTTCGACATCCTCCATATCCATGAACCCAACTCCCCAAGTTATTCCATGGCTGCTCTGGCTGTGGTGCGCGGGCCCATCGTAGCGACGTACCATGCTTCGGCCTCGAGCTCTCTGGCATTGACCCTGGCTAAGCCTTTCCTCCGTCCGTATCTGGAAAAGGTTCGGGGAGGTATTGCGGTTTCAGAGATGGCTCGGCGCTGGCAGGTTGAGCAGTTGGGAGGGGACCCTGTGCTCATCCCTAATGGGGTCGACACCTCTGTCTATGCGCGCGAGCGTGCCCGCGCCGAGCATAAAGAGAATGATTCAGAGATTGAGATTGTGTTCTTGGGCCGGCTCGATGAGCCGCGAAAAGGCTTGGACATTCTTCTTGAGGCTCTCACGCTACTCCCGCAGCCGGTCCGGGTGACGGTTATGGGCGGGGGACACCCGCGACGCGTTCCGGGGGTTGACTTCGTGGGGCGTGTCAGTGATGCCGAGAAGGCGGCTATTTTGGGGCGCGCTGATATTTATGTGGCTCCCAATACAGGCGGCGAGAGCTTCGGCATTGTTCTTGTTGAGGCAATGGCCGCTGGATGCGCAGTGGTGGCTTCAGATCTGGAGGCCTTCGCCGCGGTGTGCAACGCAGACTCGGAGAAACCCGCAGGCGCCTTATTTAAGAACGGTGATGCGACGGACTTAGCGCGGGTGTTGCAGGATTTAGTGATCAATGCGGACAAGCGGCAGGCCTTGATTAGGGCGGGGGTGGAGCGTGCCCGCGAATACGACTGGGATCATGTGGCCGCAGCCGTCATGCAGGTATACGAGACCGTGGCGGATGGCACAAAGGTCCGGGTGTCATAAATGGCTATCGAGATAGTTATCATCCTCGCTGTGCTCCTCGTACTAGGTATGTGGGCGCTGTACACGGCGCAGCGGCTCAACTCGCTCCACATTCGCACGGACGCAGCCTTGGCACAGCTCGAAGCCACTCTGGATCGCCGCGCAGCAGTGATAAGTGCCTTGGCTCCTGAGCTTGAGGCTATCGCGGCGCGCGCAGAGTCAACGGAGCTTGTGCAAGGGCATTTCGATGAACGAGCCGCCCGGGAACGGGAGCTTTCGGCGGCCATTGCGCAGCGCTTTGAGTCACGCCCGCCCGTGCTTGCCGACGCCGAAGGTCGCATCCACCTAGCGCATCGCTTCTACAACGAGGCAGTCAGCGATACCCGCGCGCTGCGCCTGCGACCAGCCGTCAAGCTGCTGCGTCTGGGAGGAACCGCGAAATTGCCGGAGTACTTTGAGCTCAGTCAGATCGACGTGTGATTCACCCGCCCTGTCACACCCGCGCCTGATTCGCTCTTGCCACACGGTACTCAAGCAGGTGCCAGTAGACGGCACATGCGGTCATTGCCAGGATGAGCAGATTGCGCAACAGGAGCGCGTAGACCGGGTTGGGGTTTTCGCCCACAAAGAACCAGATGTAGTTATACCCATAGGGGTAGATGACGGTTCCCAAGGCCGCCGTTCCTACAGCGAGCACCGCCATGATGGCGCGTACCCCTTTAATGTCAGCGGCCACCTTCCGTGGGGTGGTGGCCGCCGTGGGAGTAGCGGAGCGAAGCGCCACCGCTAGTATCGGCCCAAGCCACACGATGTATTGCGGGGAGAAGACCTTATTTGTCGCGATGAGAAGGAGAATCGCCGCGATGAAGAAGACGAGGGAGGAGTGCGGGCTCCAATTCCCGCGCAGAAAGTGCACGAGTGCCACTCCCACGATCCACGCGAGGGCCGCTCCCATGGCGATGCTGCTCAGCGCAATCGTTGTGTCGACGCCCGGGCCGGTGATCTCAAAGCTTTTCGAGGCCGCGTATCCCATCGTCCACACATCAGGCTGGTGATGAGCTTGGTAGACGAACCAGGTGGCGGCTAGAGACTCAATCTGGAGGCCGCGTTCTCCTTGATAGGTCAATGGGGAGAGAACTCGATCCACGCTGGTCATTGCAGCCACGCCGAGGCACAGGGCAACGAGACTTCCAAAGAACACGGCTAGTCGCTGCCAGGTATCGCGAGAGGTTGCTCGCCCGACAAGCCCAGCAGCGAGGACCCCCGGCCACAGTTTCGCGGCGGTGGCCCAAGCCAACAAAACCGAGGCAAGTCTCGGGCGGGTAGCCAGAAGCGCGCCCGCGCCAGCGACAAGCAAGGCAGGATAAAGATCGAGTCGCCATGCGAATACGTGGCCCGCCGCGGTGCCGAAGAACACCCAGAACCACCCAGCGCTATACGCCCCTGGGGTGGTCCGGTGATGGCGCAGGAGAAGGGCGAGGAAGGTGGCGTCGGCAAGCAGCACCATTGCGGTAAAGCCGACGGCATAGCGCTCGAAGTTATAGCCGGTAAGCCGTGCAAGCAGGACGCTTGGCCACGTGCCGACTTGGGGATATTCCATCATGTCGCTCGGGTTCGGGCCATAGACGCCCTCCAGGTAGTACCGAACGTCCCCCAGCGGTCCCTTCTCGTTGACGAGTAGGTAGATAAGGAAAAGACGTGCCAGCACCCAGCCGGCCCAGATGCTGGGAGCCTTAGCGATTGTTTTCAATGGTGGACTCGACATCGACGGGCGGACCCAACATGAGCAGAACGCTAAAGACTACAGCTACAACGAACAGCGCGATGATTGCGGTGCGTACTGGGTGGCGGATGGCCTGTGCCAGGATCTTGTCGAAGAATCCCCGTGGCTGAGCGTCATCGCTAAACCGCCATGGGCCGGCGACGAGTCCGCGCCGCGAAACCCACACTGCAAAAGGCAAGGCCGCGAAGGGAATCACGGTGACTACCAAGCCTAGAATCCCCACGCCGAGTGACCATCGGTTGTTGATCCATACCAGCGCCGTCATAAGCAAGAAGCAGAGAAAACCGAAGCCGTGGATACCTCCCGCAATGGGGGTGAGTGCCTCGGTGGCGCCGGAGTATTTGAGGATCATCGAGAAGATCAGTAGGGCCCACGTGAACATTTCCAGGTAAGCGGCCACGCGGTGCACGCTGTGCGGGGTGGTGGAAGTCATGCGGAATATAGTACGCAACCTCTGGGCGTGGATCAGCATGTGAGTAGGATGGTCGAGGTTGGTGTGGCGGGCGCCATAACACGGCGTAGGCCACAACGCTAAAGGAAGGGAGTAGGGCATGGCATCGGTGGCCCAGGCGGTCGATATTGAGCGGATCGGCACAGATGAGTTCCGCGCCCCTGTGGTTCCATCGCGGATTAAGCGCACCTTCGGCGGACAAATTATGGCGCAAGCGCTGAGGGCAGCGCAGCTGACGGTAGAGGGCAAGTTAGCGCACTCCCTGCACTGTTACTTCGTGGGGCCGGGCGATTCGAGCGCACCCACCACCATCCAAGTCGAGCGGGTTAGGGATGGGCGCTCATTTGTGCACCGCCATGTGCGTGTCTTTCAAGAGGATCGTTTGATCTTTATGCTCAGCGCTGGTTTCCACGTGTCTGGGGACAGTGGCCCTGAACACCAGGCTGCGATGCCGCAGGTGCCGACACCGGAGAGCATTAAGGGCTCGCCTTATTCCACCCGCATCATTTTGAAAGAGTGGGAAGACTGGGATGTGCGGCTTGTTCCGGACGCAGACCGTGATGCTGTTGCCGCCGAAACCACCGGGGCCGGGTTTAGGAATATCTGGTTCCGCAATACCGGTGAACTGCTTGCTACCACCCCCGAGCAGTCCCTCCATCAGGCAGCGTTGTTGTATATGTCTGACATGACGCTGATTCGCACGGCGCTTCTGCCGCACCAAGGCGAAAAGATTCAGCTAGCAAGTTTGGACCATTCGCTATGGTTCTTGCGACCAGTGCGGGTTGATGAGTGGATGCTGTATTCACAGTCCAGTCCCTCGGCACAAACTGGTACGGGGCTTGCCCAAGGAAAGATTTTCAATCAGCGCGGCGAGCTACTGGCCGTGGCGGTGCAGGAGGGGCTGACACGCACCCTGCATCCCGACAGCGAAGTCTCCAGTGCCAATGGCAATTGGCAAAATCTCTAACGCCTAAAACACTTTTCTCCAGTGGGTTCTGCTGTGGATGCAGGCGGGATGCAGCCCCTGTGCAGGTGGAGGCTCGTTGAGGCCGTATAATTACAACAGTTTCCACACAAGTCTTTTAAGCCACATCGAAAGGGATGACATGGCAGGCCACTCTAAATGGGCAACAACGAAGCACAAGAAGGCGGCGAACGATGCCAAGCGTGGCAAGGAATTTGCCAAGCTGATCAAGAATATCGAGGTGGCAGCACGCACCGGCGGCGGTGACCCTGCAGCCAACCCCACCCTCGATGACATGATCAAGAAGGCTAAGAAAGCCTCCGTTCCCAACGACAACATTGAGCGCGCCCGCAAGCGCGGTTCCGGCGAAGAGGCCGGTGGTGCCGATTGGGAAACCGTGATGTACGAGGGCTATGGCCCGAACGGCGTGGCCATGCTCATCGAGTGCCTGACGGATAACCGTAATCGTGCGGCGACGGACGTCCGCACTGCGATGTCTAAGAATGGCGGCAACCTCGGCGAGTCCGGTTCCGTGGCATATATGTTCTCCCGCACCGGTCTGGTTATGGTGGAGAAGGGCGAACTCAGTGAAGATGACATCCTTCTCGCCGTCCTCGAGGCCGGCGCCGAAGAGGTCAATGACAACGGCGAGAAGTTCGAGATCACCTGCGCACCGGGCGATGTTCCTGCCGTGCGCGAGGCGCTCGTTGCTGCCGATATCGAGGTCGATGACACCGATACCGACTTCCGTGCTTCCGTTGAGGTGCCGCTGCAGGCAGATGATGCCCGCAAGATCTTCCGCCTCATCGATGCTCTCGAGGATTCGGATGATGTCCAGAACGTTTATACCAACATGGACTTAAGCGAAGAGGTCCTCGCCGAGCTGGACGAGGACTAAGAAGGCTAGTCGAGCTCGAGGCCTTCCATGCCATGAGCAGTCACCGTCTCTGACAATGGTGCGCGGCCCGGGGCAGTCTTGAACACGGGGCTGGACTGGTCTGCTACGCCGAAAGTTAGGGCGGTGACGAGTTTGTAATCCTCGTCCACGCCCAGGAACTCACGGACGGTTGGGGCGAGCAGCGAAATCATGCCCTGCGGGACGCCGTGATAGCCGTGCGCCTGGAGCGAGAGCAAAAAATTCTCCGCATAGGTGCCTTGGTCAAAAGCGGCACGGATGCGGTCACCCATCGGGGGAATGAAAAGCAGCGCGGTGTGCGGGGCACCGAAGAAGCGAAGGTTTTCACGGATAAATTCCGTGCGGGCTTCTTTATCTTCACGCGCAATGCCGAGGAGCCCATACATTTTGGCTGCCAGTTGCTGAGAGCGCTGCGGGTGAACGCCTTGACCGTAATCAATCGTGAAGTCTGGGTTGATGCCGTTCTTATCGAATTCGGATATGAGAGCAGCGCTTAGTTCTTGCAGTGCCGTACCGCCGACGAGGTGCACATTCCATGGTTGGGTATTGGAATTGGAGGGGGCGGATCGGGCGTCGATAAGCACCTGCTTTATGACATCAGCGGGGAGCGGCTCCGGAAGGAATGCGCGCGGTGAATGGCGGGAACGGATAAACTCTGAATAGTCATTAGGATGTTGAGACATGCGCGCCACTCTACGCCGCGCAGTAGGAGAGGCGAGTAAGCGGCTTGGGGGACTGCCTAGACTAGAACACATGTGTGTACACTGTTCCTAGATAAACAAGCGCTTCACAAGGGCGCGTGCAACAAGGGCGAGGAGGCGGCCGTGAACTTGGAGGGGTTGCGCGTCATGGGCATTGATCCCGGTCTGACGCGTTGCGGTCTGTCAGTTGTCCAAGCCGGTCGTGGGCGTGGGGTCATTCCCATCGCCGTAGGGGTCGTCCGCACCCCCAGCGACAAGGACTTAGGGGAGCGCCTGAAGCGACTATCGGTGGCAGTCCGGGAATGGATGGATGACTATAAGCCGGATGTTGTGGCCCTCGAGCGCGTATTCGAACGCGGTCAAGTCTCAACCGTGATGCAGACCGCGCACGCGGTTGGGGTATTGGTCCTTGCCGCAGCAGAGCGGGATATTCCGGTGCACATGTACACCCCTTCCGAAGTCAAGAAGGCAATTTCAGGCAATGGACGTGCTGATAAGAAGCAGATGACTGCCATGATTACTCGAATCTTGGGGCTCAGTGAGGCGCCTAAGCCGGCCGACGCTGCGGATGCCCTAGCCCTAGCCGTGTGTCACTGCTGGCGTGCGCCAGCCCTGGCATGGATGACCGGCGGTGATGCGAGCGCTGGCGTCGGGGCCGGGGCACGAACGAGCGGAGTACGCGGCACCTCGCCGCGTACCGCATCCGTCTCCCGGGCGGCGAAGACGACCTCCTAAGCTAACTGGCACAACCACTCACACCAAGGAACCCTATTAATGATTGCATCTTTGCGCGGAACCGTCCTAGACATCCAGCTTGATCATGCCGTGCTGGAATGCGCTGGCGTGGGCTATAAGGTCCTGGCCACCCCGGCCATGCTGGGAACCCTACAGCGTGGCGAGGAAGCGCGGATCATGACCACGCTCGTGGTAAAGGAAGACTCGATGACGCTGTACGGCTTCACCAGTCAGGATGACCGCGATATGTTCCACGTCCTCCAAACGGTTTCTGGGCTGGGGCCAAAACTGGCTCTAGCTGCTCTGTCCGTGATGAGCGCGGGCGATTTGGCACAGGCGATTGCGGGGGAGGAGGCCGCACGCTTGCAGAAAATCCCGGGAGTGGGAAAACGCGTTGCACAGCGGTTGATTCTGGAGCTCAAAGATAAGGTCAAGGCTTTCGCCCCGGCAGAAGGCGCGGATCTCTCGGCTGCTGCCCCGGCTGCCGCCGGGCCGGTGGTTGAGGATGTCGTTGAGGCTCTTATTGGGTTGGGCTTTACTGATAAAATGGCCCGCCCCGTGGTGGAATCCGTGGCGGCAGAGCAACCCGATGCGGCGACGCCGGTGGTGCTGCGCGCAGCGCTGAGCCAGCTTGGCGCCAAGAAATAGGGGAGAGTGGGTGACATGTCAGACGTAGAACGCACTGAATTTAAGCTTCCGGAGGGGATGGATTTAAGCTCGCCCCCGCAGCGTAACCAGGATGTGGACGCCACAGAGCAACAGGGCGAGCACGATATTGAGCGCTCGCTGCGCCCGAAGTCCCTCGATGAATTCATTGGCCAACCCAAGGTGCGCGAGCAGCTATCGCTCGTGCTCAATGGCGCGAAAAACCGTGGTGTCACCCCGGACCACGTATTGCTCTCCGGCCCGCCTGGGCTGGGCAAGACCACCATGGCGATGATCATCGCCCAAGAGCTGGGAAGCTCCTTGCGTATGACCTCGGGCCCAGCGCTGGAGAGGGCCGGGGATCTAGCGGCGATGTTGTCGAATCTGATGGAGGGGGATGTGCTCTTCATCGATGAAATTCACCGCATCGCCCGCCCAGCTGAGGAAATGCTCTACATGGCAATGGAGGATTTCCGCATCGATGTCATCGTGGGCAAAGGCCCAGGAGCGACGTCCATCCCGCTGGAAATCCCGCCTTTTACACTGGTAGGAGCGACAACTCGTGCGGGCATGCTGACTGGTCCGTTGCGTGATCGCTTCGGTTTCACCGCGCAGATGGAGTATTACGGTACTGAGGATCTCACCCGGGTAATTAGCCGTGCAGCGCGGATTCTGGAGGTGGACATCGATCAGGATGCCGCGGTAGAGATTGGTTCCCGCTCGCGTGGCACTCCGCGTATTGCCAACCGGCTTTTGCGCCGAGTCCGAGACTATGCCGAAGTCAACGGGGATGGACATATTAATGTTGCAGCTGCCCAGGCAGCGCTGCGGGTCTTCGACGTCGATGAGCGCGGATTGGACCGTCTTGACCGCGCGGTGCTCGGGGCTTTGATCAAAGGCCACGGCGGTGGCCCCGTAGGAGTGAATACCCTAGCCATCGCGGTGGGCGAGGAACCATCGACGGTGGAGGAGGTCTGTGAGCCCTATCTCGTGCGTGCCGGCATGATCTCACGAACCGGCCGCGGCCGTGTGGCAACAGCCGCCGCATGGCAACACCTAGGACTGGAGGCGCCCGAGGGAGCGGTTGGCGGGACCCTTTTTTAATTGGCCCGGAGGTAGGGCGGTCTGGCACACTGGCCTTTTATGAACGGAACTCAACTTCTTCTTCTCCTTGTTCTCGCCATCCTCGTCATCTTGCCGAGCTTCATGTCGATGCGAGCGCAGCGCAAGCGCCAGGCGCAGATGCAAAAGCTCCAATCCTCGCTGAAGGCGGGACAGGAAGTGATTACTGCCGGCGGCCTCCACGGCACCGTCGTCGCAACCCGCGGCGAGCAGGTTGATCTGCAGGTGAAGGACGGCACGGTGATGACTTTCGACACGATGGCCATCGTTCGCTCCGCTGACGCAGCCGGCGCAAACACTGATGCGCCAGTGGAGACGGAGGACGAGAACGACGAGCGCTTCCCGAAACTCTAAGATTGCGTTGCGCTCGTCACAGTGCGGGCGCGTACCTTAAGTCTGTTAAGGAAAACAACAGTCCATGACGTACCATGGTGGACTGTGCTTTAGTCATGGAGGCACCGCGGCGCCCAGTGCGTGCGCGGCGGTTGCTGCCATGACCTATGATTTTTAGCCCTGTTCCTCACAACACAGGAGATCTTTGTGTCCGCTTCGAAACGTGGTGGCGTTAGCAGCCGTCAACGGCAATGGCCCAAGCGTGCGATGGCGTTTTTCGCGCTCATTGTCATCGTGGTTTATGCGCTGATATTTTTGACCGGTGATAAGTCACCAACACCCAAGCTCGGCATTGACCTGCAGGGCGGAACCCGCGTAACCCTGGTGCCGCAGGGCGAAGACCCCACCCAGGAACAGCTGCAGCAGGCGCGCACCATCCTCGAGCAGCGCGTGAATGGCATGGGCGTGTCCGGTTCTGAGGTCGTCATCAGTGGCTCCAGCTTGGTCATTACCGTCCCCGGTGAAGATGCCTCCCAGGCGCAGGCCGTGGGCCAAACCTCCCAGCTGTTGTTCCGCCCAGTGGGCGAGCAGCCGATGCCAGACATGGGCAAGCTTGAGAAGACCATGACGGATATGGCTAACCGGTGGGTTAAGTACGGGGTGGTAACTCCGGAGCATGCTGATCAGTCGCTGGCCTCCATCCATGAGGCACTCAACCAGAGTGCCGACGCCGCCCAGGGCGGCGATCAGAAGGACGAGGAGAAGGATGACAAGTCACCGGCTCCGACTGTGAGCGAAAAGCCGCTTCCGGACCCAGCGAACTCCCTTGAGGAAACTGAGCGCCGCGACAAGGTTACTGAGGTTCTGCTCAAGGACCGCCAGTCCGAAGACCCCACCGTGCAGACCGCAGCCTTGGGACTGATGACCTGTGATGCGGAATCCGATCCGCTGGCAGGTACCGACGACCCTGCAAAGCCCTTGGTGGCTTGTGATTACTCGAATCAGCAGCCCTATATTCTTAACCCGGCTCCGCTGCTGGACGGCATTGAAGATCCGAACGGAACTCGCCTGACCGGTAACGAGATTGATAACAACGCCCCGATTCAAGGCGGGCTCAATTCCCAGACTGGTCAGATGGAGATTAACTTCGCCTTCAAGACCGGCGATGGCCCCAATGGTTCGCAAACCTGGGCTACCCTGACCCAGGAGTACCTCCAGAAGCAGGTGGCTATCACCCTCGACTCCGCCGTGATTTCCGCGCCGGTAATCCAAGGCCCGACCCCGGTTGGTTCTGCCACTTCCATCACCGGTGACTTCACGCAGGAGGAGGCCCAGAACTTGGCCAATAACCTGCGTTATGGTGCGCTCCCACTGTCCTTTACCGGCGCTAACGGCGAGCCGGGGGGCACGGTAGAAACCGTTCCGCCATCGCTGGGCAAGGCAGCTCTTGAGGCAGCGCTCATCGCGGGCATCGTGGGCCTCATCCTGGTTTCGCTGTATTCCATCTACTACTTCCGTGCCCTGTCTTCGGTGGCTCTGTTGGTCCTCATCGCTACCTGCGTTCTGCTTTATGGCGCACTGGTTCTGCTGGGCCGGTGGATCGGTTACTCGCTTGATCTTTCCGGCATGGCGGGCTTGGTCATCGGTATTGGTGCCACCGCTGACTCCTTCGTCGTCTACTACGAGCGTATGAAGGATGAGCTCTTGAGCGGACGTACCTTCCGCTCCGCCACCCGCACTGGTTGGGAGCGTTCGCGAGCAACGATTGTCACAGGTAAGGCCGTGACTCTCATCGGCTCCGTCGTGGTCTACTTCTTGTCCATTGGCGCCGTCAAGGGCTTTGCCTTCACCATGGGCCTCACCACCATCTTCGACCTCGTCGTATCCTTCCTGATCATGGCACCGCTCATGCAGCTTCTTGGTAGCCGCCCAGCCTTTGCCAAGCCGTCGATGAACGGCCTAGGCGGTATTTACAACCTTGTGGAGGAACGCCGTGAACGCGGCTTTTATGCCAAACCGGCCAAGAAACCCGTCGCTACTGCTACGGATGAGGAGAAGTAACCATGGCTGTCGAAACTACTAACCGCAAGATTTCCCGTTTTGACCGTCTCTATGTGGACGGCAGTGGATTTGACTTCGTGGGCCGGGCTAAGACCTGGTACACCATCGCCGGCGTGCTGCTTATTGCCTCGATCCTGGCTATCGTACTTCGCGGCTTCAATCTGTCCCTTGATTTCGAGGGCGGCACGAAGCTCAACATGCCTGCAGGCGATCTTTCTACTGAACAGGTAGAAGAAACCTTCACGGAAGCCACCGGTGTCACTCCGGAGCTGGTGCAGATTGTGGGCGCCGGTTCTTCGGAGACTCTGGAGATCACCTCCGAGCGCCTGTCGCAGGATGAGGTTAACCAAGCCCGCCAGGCTATCTTTGAGACCTACCAAGTCAAGGATGACAACGGCAAGCCCAGCCCGGATGCAATTGGCTCCTCGACGGTGTCGGAATCCTGGGGCTCATCGATCACCCAACGCATGGTTATTGCCATGGCGGTCTTCCTCGTGCTGGCTACCATCTATGTGGCGGTCCGCCTGCAGCGCGATATGGCTTTTGCCGCTATCCTCGCGCTCATCTTTGACGGTGTCTTCATCGCGGGCATCTACGCGCTCTTCGGATTCGAGGTGTCCCCGGCAGTCATCATCGGTCTGCTGACAGTCCTGACCTTCTCCCTCTACGATTCCGTCATTGTCTTCGACAAGGTGGATGAGAATACAACGGGGCTGGAAGGCCAACGCAAGAAGACCTACGCCGAGCTCACTAACTTGGCTGTCAACCAGACCGTGATGCGTTCCATCTCCACCTCGGTGATTTCGGCCTTGCCTATCATCGCGCTGTTCATCGTCGCCGTGTGGTTAATGGGCATTGGTACTTTGCGCGATCTGGCATTGGTTCAGTTCATTGGCGTTATTGAAGGTGTCTTTTCCTCCATCTTCCTGGCCACCACGTTGCTGGTGACCTTGTCGAATCAGCGCAAGAGCGTTAAGAAGCACAATGAGGTGGTCGCTGCCTACCGCGCCGAGGGGTGGACTGCAGAAGCAGAGGATGAGGATGCGCCGAAGGCAACACGCACCGTGGCATCCCCGGCCGCAGCTTCTGCACCAGCCGCAACACAGACCGAATCCGGGCCGCGTAGCGACGAGTCCGGTGGGGCGTCCTGGCGCCCTGGGCGCTAAGCCGTGCGTAGTCCATCATTCGCGGCGCTGTGTGCCGCGGTAGCTCTTACTGTGACCGCATGCGGGGCACAGGAAGGCGGCCTTGGCAAAGACACCCCGCCATCGCGTTTTGCGGTGCTGGCCGACGCCCCCATTGCCACCAGCAATGCAGCCACGGCGTGGGGGGATGCGGTGGGGGCGGCCCAGCTGGCTAGCCGTGTTTTCCCGGCGCTCTACGTACCGGGCCCGGCGGGGCAGATGGTCCCTAATTCAGATCTCGCCGATGCCGAGTTCTTTGCTGCCGAGGGTGAGGACGCTGGGGCGCACGTGGACTTCACGCTCACTGAGCAAGCACGTTTTGCTGACGGTGAAGCCGTGACCTGTGATGATTACCTTTTGGTCTTCACCGCCGGGCAGTTGAGCGAGATTTTCGGTTCCCACCTTCCCCTGATGGAGGAAGTGACAGAAGTGGAATGCGCGCCCCACAGCAAGAAATTCACCGTATGGTTTACACCTGATGCCGGCTCGCGGTGGCGGTATTTGTTTGGGCCGGGTTCGGTTGTCCCAGCACACGTGTTAGCCAAGCGGGCTGATATGAACCTCGAAGAACTCAATGCAGCTCTACATTCTCAGGACGTAGCTACTTTGCAGCCGGTAGCAGAGGCGTGGCGCTATGGTTTCTCTACGGAGCCTGGGCGCTTTGACCCGGAGTTACAGGTTTCCTTCGGTCCTTATCAAATCGAGCGCGTTGAGGATGACGGTGCCATTGTGCTCACCGCCAACGATAACTATTACGGCGATAAGCCGACCCTGCGCGAGATCCTCATGCTTCCGAGAAGCGCAGACGCTGCCGCGTTTGTTGCCTCAGATGAGCTCCGCGTTGCCGAGGCTGCCACCGCGTCACCGTCGTGGTTCGACCGGGATGCAGAAGGCAAGCCAGTAGAGGTGACGTCTTCGGCAGGAAGCCTGACAGACACCTTAGTATTCTCCGAGGCTGGGACCTTTTCTCAGCCCTGGGCACGCGCTGCCTTTGCGGCCTGTGTGGATGCACAGCACTTGGCGCAGGTCTCATCGAAGGAATCTGGCGTGGACGTCCCCGCTGTCACCGTCCGTACCGTGCGCAATGATGATCCGGTCGCGGCGCAGATGTCTTCGCTGACAACCGTTCCTGTAGACAATGCAACGGCATCCGGTCTGTCCGGCTACACCATCGGAGTGGGTTACCTCGGGCCTAACCCGCGTTATAAGGCGATGGTGGAGGAGCTCCGCGCCGCGTGCGAACCTGCGGGGATCATGGTGGAGGACCGTTCCGGCGAGCGGGTTTCCCGTGCGCAATTGGCCGCGGATCCTGCAACTGGGCAGCCGGAGATAGATGTCTACCTCGGCGCCGTGGACCCGATGCGTGAGCATTCCGCGCCGTCCTCTAGCGTGAAGCACGCGGCGGCGCTGCGGAATCTGGAGCAGGAATTGTGGGAGGAGCTGCCCTCTATTCCCATCGCCGCGCAGCCTCGCACATTCATTGTCGACCGCGCTGTCACCGGCGTGGTGCCCTACACTGGCCTTGCGGGTATCGGGTGGAACCTCGACCGTTGGAGCTATAACCCCACAACAGCAACTGAAACAAAGGAAGAGTCGTGAGCGAGATTTACGTCGCAGCAGCACAAGCCTTGAAGGATAAGGTGCGCCTTGTCCAGGATTTCCCAGAGGAGGGAATTCTTTTCGAGGATCTGACCCCGGTGTTGGCTGACGCAGATTCCTTCACCGTCGTTGTCGATGGCTTAGCAGAGGCCTGCAAGGAGCTCGGCGCAGACATGATCGGCGGCCTCGATGCACGCGGTTTCCTGCTTGGTTCAGCCGTAGCCTACAAGCTGGGACTAGGAATCTTGGCTATCCGCAAGAAGGGCAAGCTCCCACCGCCCGTCTTGACCCAGGAGTACGAGCTGGAATACGGCACTGCAGCACTGGAAATCCCCAGTAGCGGCATTGATATTAAGGGCAAGCGCATCGTGCTTGTCGACGACGTCCTCGCAACCGGCGGCACACTCCACGGCGCCACCTTGCTCTTGGAATCCGCTGGAGCTGAAGTCGTGGGCAACGTCGTGGTCCTAGAGGTCCAAGGACTTGAGGGCCGCGAGCGCCTGCAAGGTTCTCCGTTGATTGTGCTCAACCAGATGGGGACGAAGGACTAAGGTTGTATGCCTAAGCTACTTCGCGGAGGCAGACATGACGACTGAAAAGCAGGACAAGACTGCATGGCGGCCAGGCAGTGTGCGCGGCATGTCCGCGCGATTGGCCCGCTCCCTGACAGGTGGTCGAGTAAAGATCAATCCGGCTCTGGACCCGTTGATGTCGATCCACCGGGAATTTCACCCGAAGGCGGATGCGGAGCTGCTCAACAATGCCTACACCACGGCACAGCGTCTGCACGAAGGCGTTTTCCGCAAATCCGGCGAACCTTATATCACGCACCCGTTGGCGGTAGCGACAATTGCGGCTGAGATTGGTATGGACACCACGACTGTCGCGGCGGCTTTGCTCCACGACACAGTGGAAGATACTGACTATTCGCTGGAGGACCTCACCCGTGACTTTGGTCCCGAAGTGGCCCGGTTGGTCGACGGCGTAACGAAGCTTGACAAGGTCGCCCTCGGTGCCGCCGCGGAGGCAGAGACAATCCGCAAGATGATCGTGGCCATGGCCACCGACCCGCGCGTGCTCGTTATCAAGGTGTGCGACCGCCTGCACAACATGCGGACCATGCGCTTCCTGCCGCCCGAAAAGCAGGCGAAGAAGGCACGCCAGACTCTCGATGTCATTGCGCCACTGGCTCACCGCCTAGGAATGGCCAGCGTCAAATGGGAGCTTGAGGATTTGGCCTTCGCCATCCTGTACCCAAAGAAGTACGACGAAATCGTGCGCATGGTGGCGGATCGTGCTCCCTCACGCGATCGAGCGCTGAAGGAAATCAAGGCCCAGGTAGGCCAGGCTCTCAAGGCTAATGGTATTGAGGCCGAGGTCATGGGGCGCCCGAAGCACTACTGGTCGATTTACCAGAAGATGATCGTGCGCGGCCGCGACTTCGCGGAGATTTTTGACCTCGTGGGAATCCGCATCCTCGTCGATGACATCAATTCCTGCTACGCGGCCATTGGCGTGGTGCACTCGCTGTATCAAGCTCTTCCAGGGCGCTTCAAGGATTATATTTCCTCTCCGCGATTCGGGGTATACCAGTCACTGCACACCACCGTGATTGGGGCCGGCGGTTCCACCCTTGAGGTGCAGGTGCGCACGCACGAGATGCACTATAACGCGGAGTTCGGCGTGGCCGCCCACTGGCGTTATAAGGAAACTAAGGGCAAGAACTCGGGCCACCAAGAAGAAGTGGACCAGATGGCGTGGATGCGTCAGCTGCTGGATTGGCAGAAGGAAGCTGCAGATCCCAACGAGTTTTTGGATTCGCTGCGCTATGACCTGACAGCCAAGCAGATTTTTGCCTTTACCCCCAAGGGTGACGTGGTCAATCTGCCCGCGGGGTCCACCCCTGTGGACTTCGCCTATGCGGTGCATACCGAGGTCGGCCACAGGTGCATCGGCGCAAAGGTCAACGGCAAGCTCGTGGCTCTAGAATCGGAGCTGAAGTCCGGCGATAAGGTCGAGATTTTTACCTCAAAGGATCCGAATGCTGGCCCCTCGCGGGATTGGCAGGAATTCCTCGTATCGCCTCGGGCGAAGACGAAGGTGCGGCAGTGGTTTGCCAAAGAACGCCGTGAAGAGCACCTCGAGGCCGGGCGCGATGCCTTGGCTGCTGAGGTGCAGCGCGGCGGCTTGCCCATGCACCGCCTGTTTACCGCCAGCTCCATGAAGCAGGTGGCTGAGCAGCTGCACTATCCCGATGTGGATGCACTCTATACCGCTATTGGCGCGGGTCACGTGTCGGCACAGCACGTTGCCAACCAGCTCATGGCCCTGTTCGGGGACCAAGACGATGCCGTCGATGCCTTGGCTTCGCGTACCCCACTGAGCGAATTGGAGAACTCCCGTGCTCAGCACACGAAGGATTCCGCAACTGGTACCGGCATCTTGGTGGAGGGCAGCCCAGACGTCATGGCCAAGTTGGCGAAGTGCTGCCAGCCGGTGCCTGGTGACGCCATCTTTGGTTTCGTCACCCGCGGCGGTGGCGTGTCTGTCCATCGAGCGGACTGCACCAATGCCGAAAAGTTGAAGTCCGAGCCGGAGCGCATGATGCAGGTGGAGTGGGCCGGCGGGCCGAAGTCCTCCGGTGCATTCGCCGCAACCTTGCAATTGGAGGCCATCGACCGCCAAGGTCTGCTTTTTGAGCTCACGCGAATTTTCAGCGAGCAGAGCCTCAATGTGCTGTCGATGACGTCCAATCGCGGTGATGATCACATCGCGACCGTGCGCTTTTCCTTCTCGGTTTCCGATACCAAGCAACTGGGCCAGCTCATGACAACGTTGCGCAACACGGAGGGTGTCTTCGACGTTTATCGCGTCACCGCCTAACCCGCCACCCCTGATTCGGGGGTGCGTGGCTGAACTCAAGGTTGCGCCTGGGTGAAACCGTAGAAGATCCTACGTAAACCCGCTGGTGGTGGTCTCAGCATGCGCTGCGCCATTGTGATGTATGCGTTATAAACACGTGGACAAGATTCCTCTCATTCTCAGGAGACCTACGTGAACTTCCGTCGCTTTGGCCAGCTGTTGGCCGCCACCACCGTTACCGCCGTTGCTATCTCCGGCGCACCTGCCTTCGCCGCCGAGGCTGATCAAGTGACCTTCTCCGTCACTAACTTCACCGACTTCCACGGCCACCTTGAGCTGGCTGAGGAGTTCGACAAGGACACTAAGGAATTGAGCGGCTACACCGAGATGGGTGCTGCTCGCATGGCTGCGCTCATCAAGGCCGTCAACAAGGATCAGGAGTACGCCCTGACCTCCGCCGGTGATAACGTTGGCGGCTCCGCCTTCGTGTCTGCAATTTCTGAAGACAAGTACACCAACGAGGCCCTCAATACCATGAACCTCGATGTCACGGCTGTGGGCAACCACGAGTTCGACAAGGGCACCGATGACCTGATGGGCCGTATCAAGGACCAGTCCAACTTCCCGATCCTGGGCGCCAACGTCACTAAGGATGGCAAGCCCCTGCTCGATGCTTCCTTCGTCAAGGAGGTAGACGGTGTGAAGGTCGGCTTCGTTGGCACCGTTACCACCAACACCAAGTACAAGGTGTCCGCCGCTTCCATCCCAGGTGTCGAGTTCTCCGACCCCGTCGAGGCCACCAATAAGGAAGCCAGCCGCCTGAAGGAATCCGGCGAGGCCGAGGTTGTAGTGGCGCTCATGCACGAGGATGCTCAGCAGTTCGCGCAGGGCTTCAACAAGGATGTGGATATCCTCTTTGGCGGTGATACTCACGTCAAGACCCAGGGCGAGGTTGCTCGTGAGGACGCACTGCCGCTGTACTGGGCACAGGGCTACGAGTACGGCAAGGTGCTTAACGACGCCGACATCACCTACGACAAGGCCGAGAAGAAGATCACCAAGATTGATCTCAAGCAGTACGACGTGGCCGACGCAGATGTCTTCGCTCAGCTGCAGGGCCTCGAAGACGACCCCGAGGTAGCTAAGGTTGTCGAGGAAGCAAAGAAGGTAGCGGAGATTGAGGGTGCCAAGACTGCTGGTACCACCGAGAAGGCCATGTACCGCGGTTCTGATGAGGGCAAGGACACCGGTACCAACCGCGGTGTGGAGTCGACCCTCAATAACTTTATTGCCGATGGCCAGCGCTATGCTCTATCTAAGCAGACGGACAAGGACATCGAAATCGGTGTCATGAACGCAGGCGGTGTGCGCGCCGACCTCAAGCAAGGTGATGTTTCCTACCAGGACATCTTTGCCGTTCAGCCATTCGGTAATTACGTGATCACCGCGGAGGTTAGCGGCGCAGACTTCATTACCGCGTTGGAGAACCAGTGGAAGCCTGGCCAGTCCCGCCCGCGCCTGGCTCTGGGCCTGTCCAACAACGTCACCGTTGTCTACGACCAGAAGGCTGAGCAGGGCAAGCGCGTTAAGTCTGTCACCATTAACGGTGAACCGATTGACCCGGAGAAGAACTACAGCATTGCTCTGTCCTCCTTCCTTGCCTCCAGCGAGACGGAGGCCGGCGGCGATGGCTTCTTCGAGCCCGGTTCCATCAAGAACCGCAATGACGTTGGCTATATGGACACCCAGGCGATGATTGACTACATCGCTTCCGGCGAGTCCAAGGTTCGCACCGGCCAGGGCCAGATTGGTGCCCACGTGTCTGGTGACCTGAAGCCGGGGGAGGAGATCACAGTCGACCTTTCCTCCCTGAACTACTCCAACGCAGAAGAGCCACAGGCTAAGAAGGTCACCGTTGCACTGGGTGACGCTAAGGCCGAGGCAGACATTGACAACGCAGCACAGCCCGGTGACGAGCAGTTCGGTGAGCGCGGCCGCGCGACCGTCAAGCTCACACTCCCGGAGAAGCTGGTGGGCGATGAGAAACTGCACATCACTACCGATGCTGGTACTGAAGCAGTTCTGCCGCTGTTCCTAGACGGCAATGACGGCTCTCAGGACGGCGGTTCTGCCAAGGACGTAGGGTCCTCTATCGGCTTGGGCGTGGGAATCTTTGCCGCAATCGCGGCTGCTATCGCAGCCGTCATTGGTGCCATTAACATGCCGGTAGCAGCCCTCCCAGCTCCGGTACAGCAGTTAATTGAGCAGCTGCGCAAGCAGTTCAACATCTAGTCACTTCTGATGTACAGGCCCGCACTACGGTGCGGGCTTTAGCTTTTTCTTCCGGAAGGTAGGGTAGTAGGGTGTGGATACACTGAGGCTTTTTGGACGCGAGGCAATGTATCAGCTCGGCATTGAGCTTCACCGCATCCCCCTGGTGATGCTCGCAACGCTGGGTATCTATCTGGCCTTCATGGTCCTGGTCAAGCTTTTCGGCAGCCGTGTTCTGACGTCCATCACTGCCTCTGACGCCGTCATCATCATTATGTTTGGTGCGGTCTCTGGACGCGTCATCGTGGGTAACCCACCGACGCTCGCCGCAGGCATCATTGGTCTGTTCACCCTCATGCTCCTGGAAGCCGCCTTCGGTACGTTTCGTCAACTAGTGGCGTGGTCACGGTTCATCGACCGCAAGCCAGTCTTGCTCGTGTACAAGGGGCAGCTGCAAGAAGACAACATGAGTTTCGCCCACATTACCGAGAGAGACGTCAATTCCGCAGTGCGCAAAGCTGGCCTGGGCCGGCGCAGCGACGTGCAGCTGATGATTTTGGAGCCTACCGGCCAGATATCTGTCATTCGCCGTGGCCAGCTTGTTGATGCCTCCGTGTTCAAGGACGTCCTAGGCGCCGAGCGCATCGAGGAAGTGGATGAACCGGACTAGCCTGTATGTTCTGGCTTCTTGAGAAATTGAGTGCTTAAGAAGCCGCGTCGACCCTATCGGGGGCACCGTATCTGGTGGGACGGAAAACCAAAAACTCCTCCTGCGCGGAGTGCGCAAGAGGAGTGTACGGAGCCAGTGGCTTACTTGGTGCCGGCGAGCTTGTCGCCGAGACGCATAGCGTCATCCATGGCGCCGATGATGGAGGTGACGACCTTGATCCACTCGCGGATCTCCTTTGGGCTGATGTTGCCCTCATCGTCGGAGGAGAGAGCGAAGAAAGCCTTGGAGGAGCTGTCATCCTCAACCGGGGCTGCGGAAGCAACTGCGGTACCGGAGAAAGCGATGGTTGCAGCGGTGGCAGCAGCAACGATGGACTTACGGGAGAAGAACTTCATGGTGTGGTCCTAATCTGATTCGAATGTGAACGGAAAGTCTGAGCTATTCGGTCTGACTTACTTAGCGAAGTACTTGTTGTAGAAAGCGAAGACCGTGCCCAGAGCGCCGATGATAGCGGTGAAGACAGCGATCCAGTCGCGGATCTCACGCGGGCTCATGTCGGAGATGGAGGAACCCTCGGAGTCATTGGAGGAAGAGGAAGAAGACTCCTCGTCCTTGTCCTTGTCCTTGTTCCCGTCCTTGCCGTTGTCGCCGGTGTTGGTGTTGTTCTTGCCCTCAGACTTAGGAGCGTCCTTGCCGGCGTCCTCGTTGGTGTTGGTGTCGTTGGTGGTGTCGTTTACCGCGGCGGTGTCATCGTTGGTGGTCTCAGCGGTAGCAACGGTCACGCCGGACAGGGAAACGGTAGCGGCGGTAGCGGCAGCAACAAGTGCCTTACGGGAGAAGAGCTTCATTCTCGTTCCTTAGGTATCTCGGGAATTTCAAAGACCTCACAGATGGTACTGAGGCACTACGCGTTTTGCAAGGGTTCTACCATTCGAATAGCGAGTCTGAAGGTCTGCTGACTGTCGCATGTGAGCTGGGTTTATCACGATATGACGCCTTTGGGCGAAGAATGCTTTGCTAAATGAACAGCTCAAGGCTAAGAAATTCTTAGACCGTGATGGATGGTGAGGGACGGGAAAGGAAAAGCCCCGCTCACTGAACGTGTGCGAGGCTGATCACCGTAAAGGGGGTAAAACTTAGCTTTCGATGGTGGCCTTGGTGATGCGAACCTCTTCAGCAGGTTCACCATCGGATTGTCCATCCTTGACGCCCTTAGCGGCAATGGCGTCGATGGTCTTCTGGCCCTTCTCCGTCAGGTTGCCAAAGTAGGTATAGGCAGGCGGAAGCTGCGAGTCCTTGTAGTTAATGAAGAACTGGGAACCATTGGTGTCTTCACCGGCGTTAGCCATGGCGATGGAACCCTTCGGGTACAGAGCCGGCTGGGCCATTGCTGTGTCGTCAGCTTCATCGGTGGGGTATTCATTAGCAAACTGGAAGCCAGGTCCGCCGGAACCCTTGCCGGTGGGATCACCGCACTGCAGGACGAAGATGCCGCCATCAGTCATGCGGTGGCACACGGTGTCGTCGTAGTACTTTGCCGAAATCATGTCTGTAATCGCGTTGACGGTGCACGGAGCTAGGGAGCGATCAAGAGTCATTTCAATATCGCCTTGCTTGGTGGCGAAGTTGACGGTCACCTCTCCCTTGGCAGGAATGTCCTTGCCCTGCGGGGTGGGGACCTCACGGGAAGCGTCGCCGGTCTCGGGGTATTCGCAGGTGACGGTCTCACCAAGGGGCTTAGCGCGCTTGCCACTCAAAGCCTGGGCAGTGGGGGCTTCGGTGGTGGTGTTCGCAGCCGAGCTTTCCTCGGCCTGAATCTCCTCCTCCTCTGATGAGCGCGTTGACAGGAACCAGATACCGCCAACGAGAGCGATAATGACCACGGCCGCCATGAGCACAACGCCCAGTGGGCGGCTCTTTTGTTTGCGGTCACGGGATTTCAGCTCGCGATCGAGCTGATTGAGCGCATCATCCAAGCGCTGGCTGTTAGTAGACACCTATGTTTCCTTCACTGTGGTGGTTCACAAACTTTCGACCCACTCATCCTAACCGCACCGTTGTTCACCGTGGCGAGCCGCCCCGCGGGTCAGTACGCTTGGGTGCCATGGCTACAACGAATTTTCAGAATAAACCCGTCGACACCAATGCCGAGCTGCCCAAGGTTGGTGACGCCCTGCCGGACTTCACCCTCGTGGGAACCGACTTGGCAGAGCTGACTAATGCTGACTTCGCAGGCAAGCGCCTGGTGGTGTCCTGCTTCCCATCCGTGGACACCGGCGTGTGTGCGGCACAGCTGCGCAAGTTCAACGAAGAGGCAGCTGGTCTAGAGAACACTGTTGTCCTGTCCGTCTCCCGCGACCTGCCTTTCGCGCAGGAGCGTTTCTGCGCTGCAGAAGGCATCGAGAACGTCGTCAGCGCTTCTGATTTCCGCTCTGATTTTGCCGATAAGCTCGGTCTCGTCCTGGAAGGCTCCCCGCTCAAGGGCCTATTCGCCCGCGCGGTCATCGTCACCGACGCCGAGCACAAGGTGACCTACACCGAGCTGGTTCCGGAGGTCACGACCGAGCCGGACTACGACGCAGCTTTGGCAGCTCTCAAGTAATGAGCGCTCCCGAAATCTACGGTTTCGCCGCTGGGCCCTATAAAACCAACACCTATGTGGTGGCTAACGGTTCTCGGGCGTTCATCGTGGACCCAGGGATGCATACGCGCGAGAAGCTTGAGCAGCTCGCGCGTGAGAAGTCCTTGGAGTTTGAAGCCGTCGTGCTCACCCACGGCCACATTGATCACACGCGCGACGCTGCCGAGTTTGACCTACCGGTCTACATCCACCCGGACGACGCGTTCATGCTGGTGGATGGCTCCGGTGTGTCCCCCGAGTCGCAGATGCTCTTTGCTGCCGCCTCCATGAAGCAGGTAGCGGACCGCCGCGACTTGATCGATGGAGAAACGTTGAGTCTTGTCGGCCTTGAATTTGATGTGCTCCATGCACCGGGCCATTCCCCGGGATGCGTCATCCTCGTGGCTGAGGGGATTGCCCTGACGGGCGACGTGCTATTTAAAGGCTCCATCGGGCGTACCGACTTGCCACACTCCGACCACGCCGCGATGCAACGTTCACTGCGCGGTCCGGTGTGGGGTCTTGATGACTCCCTTGCTATCTTGCCGGGCCACGGCCCGACGACGACCATGCGGCGTGAACGCGCGACTAATCCGTTTCTACGCGCAGCAGGGGATGTACTCTAAAGGGCGTGAGTGATAAGAAGCAGTTCAAAGCCCTGTCCGCGCCTAAGGGTGTGCCGGACTACGTCCCGCCGCAATCGGCCATCTTTGCCAAGGTCCGTGAGGCCTTCGTACATCAGGCACACCTGTCCGGCTTCCAGCACATCGAACTCCCCGTCTTTGAGGACACATCGCTCTTCGCCCGCGGCGTAGGGGAGTCCACGGACGTGGTGTCGAAGGAGATGTATACCTTCGCCGATCGTGGTGATCGTTCCGTGACGCTGCGACCAGAGGGCACCGCGGGTGTCATGCGCGCGGTCATTGAACACAACCTTGACCGCGGTCAGCTTCCGGTGAAGCTCAACTATTTCGGCCCCTTCTTCCGCTACGAGCGCCCGCAGGCGGGCCGTTACCGTCAGCTGCAGCAGGTCGGTGTGGAGGCCATCGGCGTGGATGATCCGGCGCTGGATGCCGAGATTATTGCCTTGGCGGATCGCTCCTACCGCAGCCTAGGCCTGAGCCAATTCCGCCTTGAGTTGACCAGCTTGGGTGACCACGACTGCCGCCCGGCCTACCGCGAGAAGCTGCAGGAGTTCCTGTTCAAGCTGGATCTAGACGAGGACACTAAGGCCCGCGCGGAGCTCAATCCCCTGCGCGTGCTCGATGACAAGCGCCCAGAGGTCCAGGAGCAGCTTGTTGATGCTCCCTTGATGCTTGACCACCTCAATGCCGAGTGCCGCGAGCACTTTGAAACGGTCACCGGCCTGCTCGATGACATGGGCGTGCCCTACACCATCAACCCGCGCATGGTCCGCGGCCTCGACTATTACACAAAGACCTGTTTCGAATTCGTCCACGATGGCCTTGGCGCGCAGTCCGGCATCGGTGGCGGCGGCCGCTATGACGGCCTCATGGCCCAGCTTGGTGGGCAGGAACTGTCCGGAATCGGCTATGGCCTTGGCGTAGACCGCACCATTCTGGCCCTCGAGGCTGAGGGAGTCGAGCTCGAGGGTGTCGACGAGCGCGTGGCCGTCTACGGTGTGGCCTTGGGAGCTGCGGCGAAGCAGAAGATGGTCAGCATCATCAATGACCTGCGTAAGGCCGGCATTGCTGCCGATATGTCCTTCGGCGACCGTGGCCTTAAGGGAGCGATGAAGGGCGCTGATCGTGCCAACGCCCGCTTCGCACTCGTCCTCGGTGACCAAGAGCTAGAGGCCGGCTCCGTGGCGCTCAAGGACCTGCGCGCGCACGAGCAGCGCGACGTCCCTGTGGGGGACATCGTCAACCAGCTCCGTCAGCTGGTTTAGCACTCCACCTGGGAGACGGTAAAGCCCATCGTCTTCGCTAGGCCGCCGAGCGAGGTCTCCTTGTACTTGGAGAGCATGTCGCGTCCGGTTTCGGCCATGGTGCGGACCGCGTTGTCGAGGGTGACGTGGTGCGTTCCCTCACCCATGCGCGCTAGGCGAGCGGCGTTAATGGATTTGACGGCGCCAATAGCGTTGCGCTCGATACAGGGGATCTGCACCAGGCCGCCAACAGGGTCGCAGGTCAGGCCGAGGTTATGCTCAAGCGCGATCTCGGCGGCGTTTTCCACCTGCTCCGGGGTTGCACCGAGCAGCTCAGCCATACCGGCCGCCGCCATGGAGGAGGCGGAGCCCACCTCACCCTGGCAGCCCACCTCGGCGCCGGAGATGGAGGCATTGGACTTGATGATGATGCCAACGGCACCCGCAGTGAGCAGGTAGCGGCGGGCATCGGCGCGCGTGAAGTCCGCCATAAAGTCGCGGGCATAATGGAGCACCGCCGGGATGATCCCACAGGCGCCATTCGTCGGTGCAGTAATGACGCGGCCGCCGGCGGCATTCTGCTCGTTGACGGCGAGCGCGTAGAGGTTTACCCATTCCATTGCGGAAAAGCCACAAGACTCGTCGTCCTGCTTGGCCAACAACTGTTGGTACATCTGCGGCGCACGGCGGTTGACACGGAGGCCACCAGGCAAGATTCCCTTGGTGGAGATTCCCTCGGTCACGCATTCGCGCATGATGTCCCACACAAGGTCGAGGTGTTGGTAGACGTAGTCGAGTCCGCCTTCTTCGCGGTGCAGGACTGCCTCATTGGCGGCGACGATTTCCCAAATGTCCATGTCGTTGGCCGCGCACAGGTGAAGCAGGTGCTCACCCGATTGGAACTCATAAGGAACGGCGTCCTCGGCGGTCGCCGCAGCGACACCGGCCGGAACTCCAGTGTCGGTTTCGAGCTGGGCGTTGTACTCCTCGCGGGACAGAATGAAGCCGCCGCCGACGGAGAAGTACTCCGTGTTCTCGGCGAGGATGGAGCCGTCTTCGTCCCAGGCAGTGAAAATCAGGCAGTTCGGGTGTTCTGGCACCGGCTCGTTGTTGAACTCAATGCTGTACTGCACCTTACCTGCAGGGCCTGAGATGGAGCCCTCGCTGGGGATGAAGGCATCAGCGCGCGGCTCGGCGTCGAGCGGCACCGACAGTGGGTCCCAACCAGCAAGGCCCAAAATTACGGCGCGATCTGTAGCGTGGCCGCGGCCGGTAGCAGAGAGCGAGCCGCGCAGTACGACGTGGACCTTTGCAGGGTGTTCATCCAGTGTCTCGAGGAAAGCCTTGGCGGCGCGCATGGGGCCGACGGTATGAGAGGAGGAAGGGCCGATGCCGATGGAGAAGATATCGGTCACGCTAATTGTCATGTGGGGTCAAACCTCCTTAGAAGCGTTAAATAAGTTACGCTTTACGATAGTACCGAGAGGCCTCCATAGCTGCTTAGTCCGGTTGGCCGTCGTGGCGGGAGAGGAGTTCGCGGAAACCTGCAGGATCCGAATCCAGTATGTCTTCGGAACTGTCCTGGGGCGTTTCCTGCGTTTCGCTGAGGGTGCCCGTAAGCCCAGCGACCCGGTCGAGCGGGCGCACCATGAGATCCGCTAACTCCCTAGCGGCACGCTCGATGCGCCTTTCATTACGCGCGCCCTCCGCGGTGCCATAATCCTCCGTGGCTTGGAAGACGCCGGTGGGGACCACCGTGGCGTGCAGGTAATTGAGTAGAGGCCGCAGGGCATAGTCCAGGACCAGCGCATGCCGGCTGGAGCCGCCCGTGGCCGCGATAAGGGTAGGAAGCCCCTCCAAGGAATGCGGCTCCAAGGTGTCGAAGAACATCTTGAACAGGCCCGAGTAGCTTCCTTGGAACACGGGACTGACTGCGATGAGACCGTCGGCATTCAGCACGGCGGACTGTGCCGCCTTCAGACGAGGCGTGGGCGAGACCCAGTTGGTCATGGCCTCGGCCAGCTCGCCCGCGAGTTCGCGTAGCTCCACGACGGTGATGTCCACGCCTTCACCCCGGGCGGTGACATGGGCGGTGGTGGCGGATGAGAGGGCGTCACCAAGCGCGCGCGTCGACGACGGCAAGGACAGCCCAGCCGTAACAACCACCAGTGACCGCATTTATTTCTCCTCTCCAGGGCTGACCAGCGCGTGTGGGGGATAGGAGCCAAGCGTGGCGTGCGTCGGTGGGTCAGAAGGTACATGATCTGGGCGGCGTTCCTCAAAGCGGCGGCGCAGTTCCGGCACGACCTGGGTGCCGAGGATTTCTATCTGCTCCAGCACCACCTCTTGCGGCAGTCCGGCGTGGTCGATGAGGAAAAGCTGGCGTTGATAGTCACCAACCCAATCAGCAAACTGCAGCGTGCGCTCCACCACTTGCTCCACGGTGCCTACCGTTAAGGGGGTTTGAGCCGTGAATTCTTCCAGGGAAGGACCGTGGCCGTAGACCGGAGCGTTATCGAAGTAGGGGCGGAAGAAATCCTTCGCCTCCTGCTCTGTAGACCCGATGAAAACGTGCCCACCGAGGCCCACGATGGCCTGATCGGCACGGCCGTGCCCATAGGATTCATAGCGGTTGCGGTAGAGGTTCACCATCTTCGCGGTGTGTTCCTTGTGCCAGAAGATGTTGTTGTGGAAGAAGCCATCGCCATAATAGGCAGCCTGTTCGGCAATCTGCGGGGAGCGGATGGAGCCGTGCCAGACAAAGGGCGGGATACTGTCGAGCGGCGCCGGTGTGGCGGTGAATCCCTGGAGAGGGGTACGGAACTTTCCTTGCCAGGACACGACGGGCTCACGCCAGAGGCGGCGCAGCAAGTGATAGTTTTCCACCGCGAGGGGGATGCCCTCGCGGATGTCCTTGCCAAACCACGGGTAGACCGGGCCAGTGTTACCGCGGCCCAGCATTAGGTCGATGCGCCCGTCGGCGAGGTGCTGGAGAAAGGCGTAGTCCTCCGCGAGGCGGACGGGGTCGTTGGTAGTGATCAGCGTGGTGGCAGTGGAGAGTTGAAGGTTCTTTGTCTGTGCCGCGATATAGGCCAGGTGAGTGGTGGGTGCCGATGGGACGAAAGGTGGGTTGTGGTGCTCGCCGGTGGCGAAAATATCGAGCCCTACCTCCTCCGCCTTGAGCGCGATTTCCGTTATCGCGCGGATGCGCTCGGCCTCGGTGGGGGTGCGGCCGGTGGTGGGGTCTTGCGTGACGTCACCAATGCTGAAAACTCCGAATTGCATGCCAATCTCCCGTCTGTGACGTGTCAACAATAATGTACCAGGAGATTATTCCCATTCGAGGGCGTCGACCAACACTGCGAGATCCCCCGGTGTCGCGATAGCCAGCGGACGCTGCGAAGCCTTTCCATGCTCGGTGAGGAGGACTGCGCTGGCACGGACGCCATCTACGGTGGCCTCTGTGAGAGCATCGATAACCTCTTGCGCGCTGGCTGTGCGGGGCAGAAACTCGGCGCGGTCCTTCTTCTCGGCGAATTCCAGAACGGCGCTAATCGACGCCGCATTGACCACGCCATCGTCTCCCAAATCAGCCGCAATCCACCGGGCGATGACGTTGGTCGTCAGCAGCGCCTGGTAAGTCCCCGAATCATAGATAGGGATCTGCGAATAGCCGGTCTGGTTAATGAGCCGTAAGGCCTCCATGATTGGGGTTTCGGGGGCAAGAATGGTTACGTCACGGTCAGAAAGAAGGGACTGCGCTGTAGGCGGATCCGTGAGAAGGCGCTGCAGGTTTTCCAGCTGCGTGATGACCTGTGGGTGTGGGGTAGCGATGGGTGCGCCGTCGAAGTAGCGGCCATGGGCAATGGCATTGCGCAGGTTACCAAAGTCCTTCAGCTGTTCCGCTTGGCGCTTGCCCAACAGATGTTTGTCGTGTGCGCGATCAACAATCCACCAGAAAGAATCTGAATTCTTCGCCCCAATTGCCTGGCGGAGAAATTGTTCAATGTCGTTGAAGGCGGAAAAGAATCTGGCCAGGGAGTTATCGCTCATGAAGCCCCAGTGTACGGATTTGGCAGTGCGTGCTGTGTCCGGTCGCTAAAACACAATCACCGCGAGGACCCCGGTTGTTGGGGCACTCGCGGCGATAGGGCACTATGTGCTGTGCGCGTGTGATGCGCTGAAGCTTTAGAAGGCGACGCGCAGGATAGAAACCGTCACGGCTGCGATGGCTGCCGCTGCCGGGAGGGTGATAACCCACGCGAGGGCGATCGGCTTCATCAGCTTCCAGTTGGCGGCGTGGTTTACAATGCCGACGCCAAGGACAGCGCCGATAAGGATGTGGGTCGAGGAGACTGGCAGGCCCAGGAGGGACGCTGCCATGACGACGGCAGCGGCGGCCAGTTCAGCGGCGAAACCGGAGGAGGGGTGCATCTGAGTCAGGCCCGAACCGACCGTCTGGATAACGAAGCGGCCGATGAACCAGAGGCCAGAAATCAGGGCGATACCCATGGCCACCATGACCGGGAGAGGGACAGTGACTTCATCGGAAATCTGGTTCGTCCGCAGGACGTCGAAGACGGCGGCGAAGGGGCCAATAGCGTTAGCGATATCGTTCGAGCCATGCGAGAATGCGAAGGCCGAAGCAGTAAAGACCTGCATCCACGAGAAGAGAAGGAAGGTCGAGCGTGACAGGGACTTCTTCTTCAGGGAGCGGGCGAAGATAAACACAGCCATCCAGACCACGGCGCCTACCATGCCCATAACCAGGAAGTTCTCCAGGGTGGAGAAGTCAACGCCGGTGTTCTTCAACCCCTTGAAGAGCATCATCGCGGAAATAATGATGGCGCCCAAAGCGGCCAGCAGCGGGACCCAGTTCTCCAGGGCGCGGTGTGCATTGATGTCCTCAAGATCCTTGTTGAGGTTATGCAAGTCCCGGTAGTAGTCGGACTCGAGAGCCTCTGGGTCATAATCACCTTCCGCTGTGAGAGCAGCGTCACGAGCCATGGCGTTGGTGTAGGAAATCTGCTGCAGCTCGTTCATGCGCTCGAAGCGGGTCTTGTGCTCCTTGCGCAGCGCGGCACGGCGAACCTTGATCTCACGCAGGCGCTCGTCCGCAGCGTCGTTGTACACCAAGATGGAAGTCTTGATCCACTTGAAGAGAAGGAAGGCGGCAACACCACCAAGAACAGGGGAAAGGACCCAGGAGAAAGCGATGGTGCCAATGCCGCCCCACTGCACCATGTCCATGCCGCCCTTGCCGGTGATGAAGCCGACGGTCAGTGCAGCGCCGACGATACCGCCGACGATGGAGTGGGTCGTAGAAACCGGCCAGCCCATGCGGGTGGCGACGAGTAGCCAGATGGCAGCGCCTAGGAGCGATGCCATCATGATGTAGACGAACTCCATCGGGTCTAGACCGTCAATTGCATCAAGGTCCACGATGCCGGAACGGACGGTATCCGTCACCTCACCGCCAGCGAGGATGGCGCCGGATACCTCGAAG
This sequence comes from Corynebacterium sp. HMSC069E04, assembly GCF_001813175.1. NCBI lineage: Bacteria > Bacillati > Actinomycetota > Actinomycetes > Mycobacteriales > Corynebacteriaceae > Corynebacterium > Corynebacterium sp. HMSC069E04. Next base: position 145,875 of record NZ_KV811687.1, read on the forward strand.
ACCGCAGCGACCGCGAGGGCTTGCTTCATCGACAAGGTTCCTGCACCCACGGAGGTGCCGAAGGAGTTGGCGACGTCATTGCCGCCAATGTTGAAGGCCATGAATAGGGCGAAGATGATCGCTGTAATCAGGACTACGCGATTAGCCCCCTCAGCAACTTCTCCGTTGCTCCAAATGATGAAGAAGATCAGCGTGACAGCGGTGATGGCGCCGAAGAACAAGTGCCAAATCCAGTCCTTGTTCTTGCCATTCATCGATTCGAGGTCAGGCATCGTCGGCGTGGCGGTGCTCAAAACGTCGTTCCTTTCATGAAGAGAACGCTGCGTGATGAGGAAGCGCGGGCTGCCACAGGCAGGGCGAATGCGCCGTGAAAGCAGGGGATAATGTGCCTGTCGCGGTGCAGGGTGATGGCATCACGCACGGTTCTTTTATGCTTTTAAAGACAGAGCGGATCCCACCACAATCCGGCGGGAACTTGATCAGGGTAAAGCATCAAGATTGCCGGCAGGTAAACACTTCATGTATTTGAATTTAATCTGCACTTTTCTGGCACATTTGGGGGTGGTGCGACCTTTCATCGGCCGCACTAGTACTTTTAAGCGCAGTATTAAGACTTATAGACGCCTCGGCCCAAGGTATCGCACTGTTCCATCTTGCCGGTGTTATATCCAGCGAGGAAGGCCTGAGCGCGGTCCTCGGAGGAGCCGTGCGTCCACATGTCCGGGCGTACTTCGCCGCCCGAGCGGCGCTGGATGTTGTCATCGCCTACAGCACGAGCGGTGTTCACGGCATCGGTTACTTGTTGTTCAGTAATCGTTTCGAGCAAAGCGTCTTCGCCCTCATCGGCGTAGTGCGCCCAGAGGCCGGCATAGCAATCAGCTTGCAGCTCAATCTTCACAGCGTTGGAATCCTCGCCGGGCTCGTTGTAGTTGGACAAGCTGAGCGTGCCTTCCAGTTTTTGAATGTGGTGGCCAAACTCGTGGGCCACGATGTACATCTGGGCCAGAGGAGCATTCTCGCCGCCGAAATTGCGGAGCTGATCAAAGAAGGCGGTGTCGAAGTAGGCCGACTCATCCGCTGGGCAGTAGAACGGGCCCGTAGCGCCTGAAGCCTGGCCGCAGCCCGACATGGTGGTGTTGTTGAAGATGACGCGGCCCGGCTCGACGTACTCGATGCCTGCCTGATCCGGCAACTGCTGGGCCCAGACCTTGTCGACGGACTGGGCGGCGAACATGACGCGGCAATCGTCGTACTTATTGCCGTCCTCGGCAGTTTGGCAGTGCGCAAATGCGTCTTCGCCGCTTTCCTCTGGTCCCACCTGGGTCTGGTCGGTCTGGGGATCGCTTTCGGTGATGGCGCCGGGATCGCCGCCGAGGAGTAGATAGAGACCAATGAGAAGGAGAGAGCCAATGCCGCCGCCGGTAGCGATCATGCCGCCGCGGCCTCCACCGCCGGAGCTAGCTCGCTTACCATCAAAATTGGCGCCAGATTTAAAAGTCATGCCAGAGATTTTGCCACAAGCCGTAGGTGCTGTCTGCTCGATAAGTGGACTGCTGTTAAGCACACGGTGCTCACCCTAGCGCTGTGCAAGTCCGGTGTGGGCGGTAGACTTGGGCCGTTCAAGTACTTGCATCCCTCGGCGCGTGCTGTCTACGCGTGGCGTGTGTGGGTGCGAGCGTCAACAATGAGAAGGGATTGAACGAGAGTGCTGCGTACACATTTGGCAGGCGAACTGCGCAAGGAGATGGCAGGGGAGACCGTCACCCTGACGGGTTGGGTCGCTCGCCGTCGCGACCATGGCGGTGTTATCTTCATTGATCTGCGTGACCGCTCTGGCGTTGCCCAGGTGGTTTTCCGCGAATCTGAGGTAGCTGAGCGCGCCCACGATCTGCGTTCTGAATACTGCGTCAAGGTTACCGGCGTAGTGGAGCCGCGCCCGGAAGGTTCGGCTAACGCAAACCTGGCATCTGGTGAGATTGAGGTTAACGTCTCGGACCTGGAGGTGCTCAACAAGTCCGCAGCGCTGCCGTTCCAGATTGATGATCCGTCTTCTTCCGGTGAAGTCGGTGAAGAGACCCGTCTGAAGTACCGTTACTTGGACCTGCGCCGCGAGCGTCAGCACGAGGCTCTGCGCCTGCGCTCCGCCGCTAACCGCGCCGCCCGCGAAGTTCTGGACAACCACGACTTTACTGAGATTGAAACCCCGACCCTGACCCGTTCCACCCCGGAGGGCGCTCGTGACTTCCTCGTGCCCGCCCGCCTCAAGCCGGGCAGCTGGTACGCACTCCCGCAGTCTCCGCAGCTTTTTAAGCAGCTGCTCATGGTGGCCGGCATGGAGCGCTACTACCAGATTGCTCGCTGCTACCGCGATGAGGACTTCCGCGCGGACCGCCAGCCTGAATTTACGCAGCTCGACGTCGAAATGTCCTTCGTAGACCAGGACGATGTTATTGCACTAGCGGAAGAGATTGTATCCGCTCTCTGGAAGCTGATCGGCTACGAGATTAAGACGCCCATCCCGCGCATGACCTACGCCGATGCCATGAAGTACTACGGATCTGACAAGCCGGATCTGCGCTTCGACATCAAGATCGTGGAGTGCACCGACTTCTTCAAGGACACCACCTTCCGTGTCTTCCAGAACGAATACGTCGGTGCTGTCGTCATGGAAGGCGGAGCCTCCCAGCCGCGCCGCCAGTTCGATGCGTGGCAGGAATGGGCAAAGCAGCGCGGTGCGAAGGGCCTGGCTTATATCACCATCGCCGAGGACGGCACCCTGGGCGGCCCAGTGGCCAAAAACATTACTGACGCCGAGCGCGAGGGCATTGCCGAGCACGTCGGTGCTAAGCCGGGCGACGCCATCTTCTTCGCCGCCGGTGACGCAAAGTCTTCCCGTGCTTTGCTGGGCGCTGCGCGCGGTGAGATCGCAAAGAAGCTGGACCTTATCAAGGACGGCGACTGGGCCTTCACCTGGGTCGTGGACGCACCGCTCTTCGAGCCGGCCGCCGATGCCACCGCTTCGGGTGATGTGGCTCTGGGTCACTCCAAGTGGACGGCTGTCCACCACGCCTTTACCTCGCCGAAGCCGGAGTACCTGGATAACTTTGATGAGAATCCGGGAGAGGCCTTGGCCTACGCCTATGACATCGTCTGCAACGGCAACGAGATTGGCGGCGGCTCCATCCGTATCCACGACCAGGATGTGCAGAAGCGCGTCTTCGATGTCATGGGCATTGGTGAAGAGGAAGCGCAGGAGAAGTTCGGCTTCCTGCTCGACGCTTTCCAGTTCGGTGCCCCGCCGCATGGCGGCATTGCTTTCGGTTGGGACCGCATTGTCTCCCTGCTGGGCGGATTCGATTCCATCCGCGACGTCATTGCCTTCCCGAAGTCGGGCGGCGGCGTTGATCCTCTGACCGATGCTCCGGGCACCATCCCCGCTGAGCAGCGCAAGGAGACCGGCGTGGACTTCAAGCCGGAAAAGGCGGCTAAGGCTGCACAGGGTGAAAAGGCTGGGAAGGAGTCTTAAGACCGCGCAGCGCCGGTAAGGTAGTTGGGCCTACGACAAGTGGAGGCAGGCAAGCAAGTGAATTCGATGGGACACGAGTCCATGGACAGTTCTGCGGCTGATGCCGTGGTGGCGGAAGCATCGCTGATGATTTCCCGCCGCTATGGCGGCGAGCCTGAGCTGAGTGACATTCAACAGCTCACCGGCTCGGGCAATGCTGTGGTGCTTCGTGCCCGCACGACACCAAGTGCCTTCTTTCCACATCGGTCGGTCGTCATCAAGTACAACCCGGTCACCGGACACACTATTGATGACGCCGCACTCCTGCGTGAAGTGGTGGCCTATCAATTCACCACAGCGCTGTCTGAAGAGGTCCGCCCAGGCCCAGTCCTTCTTGCGCACGATGTGGAAAAGCGCATCCTCGTGCTCACCGACGCGGGCGATGGCGACACCTTGGCGGATGCCCTCGCCCACAGCAGCGATGAAGACCGCGTCGAGCTGCTCCGATCCCTGGGCAGCGCGCTGGGCAAGATGCACGCAGGAACCGCAGGGCGCGAGGAGGATTACGAGGCCCTGCTGAACCGTCAGCTGCGCCGGCATCCCGAATACGCTGAGCACCAGGCGCTGCGTGATGATTCGCTGAAGAGCTCCATCATGATCGGCGCTGACATTCTCAATGAGGCCGGACTGGAACCGCCGAAACACGTTCGCGAATTGGCTCGCACCGCCATGCAGAGCTTTAGTTCTGGCCGCAACCGCGCCTTTACCCCCTTCGATCTGTCCCCAGACAACATCATCGTGGGGACAGCGTTAACCTTCCTGGATTATGAATGGGCTGGTTTCCGTAACGTTGGCTTTGACGTGGCCTGCGTTGTTGCAGGCTTCCCACAATTCCTGTTCTCACGGCCGATTACTGATAGCGAAGCGGAAATCTTCATCCAAGCCTGGCAGCGCCGCATCGTCGATGTGTGGCCCCAGTTTGCTGATGAGAAGACGCTGCATGAATTGCTGGTGGCCTGCCTCATAGGCTGGGCCCTGTCGAGCGTGACCACCATGTATGCCGGCGGGATCGAAGGCGTTGTAGCCCTGGCGGAGGGCAACGCCGAGATTTATCGTGACCCGCATCGCTCGTTGCTTCGCCGTTCCGACCAGGGGCCGTTCACCGAGGATGAGGCTCTCATCCGCCGTGATCTTTATGAAACTTTCGAGGCGCTGTCGCGGTTTGCCGCGCAGTGCAAGAATGATGGATGCTCCGTGGTGGCCGCATTTGGCCGCGCAGTTGCTTCCCGTCTCCGGGAGTCCTGATGGGGCAGGAGTCACTCTTCGGCGATGACCAGTCAGCGCCCAGCCTGCCGGGTGGCCCCGATATGTTTGCAACTCATTCAGGCTCACCCCTTGCCGCGCGCTTGCGGCCGCAGAGCCTCGATGAAGTGGTGGGGCAGAAGCACCTACTGGAGCCGGGGACCCCGTTGCGCCGGCTGGTGGAGGGCTCGGGGGAAGCCTCGGTCATCCTGTACGGCCCGCCGGGAACCGGAAAGACAACGCTCGCCTCCCTGATCGCTTCCTCCTTGGGGGATAACTTCATTGGGCTTTCTGCCCTGGACTCTGGTGTTAAGCAAGTCCGCGAAGTGATCACTCATGCGCGTCGCGAACTCATCGAAGGTCGCCGCACGGTGCTCTTCATCGATGAGGTACACCGCTTCTCCAAAACCCAGCAGGATGCGTTGCTGGCGGCCGTGGAGAACCGCACTGTCCTTCTCGTGGCCGCGACCACCGAGAATCCTTCGTTTTCTGTGGTAGCGCCGCTGCTTTCGCGTTCGCTGTTGCTGCACTTGGAGCCGCTTGACGATGTCTCCCTCCGCAGCCTCGCGGAGCGGGCGCTGAGAAGTGAGCGCGGTTTGGCGGGGCGAATCACTGCCACGGAAGACGCTTTGGATCAGCTGGTGCTGCTCGCCGGCGGTGATGCTCGACGGACGCTGACCTATCTCGAGGCGGCCGCCGAAGCGGTGCCGGATGGCGGCGAGCTCACCGTCGACATTCTCAAAGACAACGTCAACCGCGCGGTCGTGCGCTATGACCGTGACGGGGACCAGCACTATGATGTTGTCTCCGCCTTTATTAAGTCCATCCGCGGCTCCGACGTGGACGCCGCGTTGCACTACCTTGCCCGCATGATTGAGGCCGGCGAAGACCCGCGCTTCATAGCGCGCCGGCTCATCGTGCATGCCTCCGAGGACGTTGGGATGGCGGATCCCACCGCTTTGCCCACCGCCGTGGCCGCGGCGGAGGCTGCGGCCCTGATTGGCCTGCCCGAGGCGCGCATCCCGCTGGCGCAGGCCACGATCCACCTGGCCACGGCGCCGAAGTCGAATTCCGTTATTAGTGCCATCAACGCTGCCCAAGCCGATGTCCAGGCCGGTAAGAGCGGGCACGTCCCGCCGCACCTGCGCGACGGCCACTACGAGGGTGCCAAGCGCTTGGGAAACGCCGTCGGCTACCGGTACCCGCATGATGATCCACGCGGTGTGCTAGCCCAGCAGTATTTACCGGAGACGCTCACCGATGTCGAGTATTATCAGCCCACCGACCACGGCGCGGAAAAACGGGTGCGCGAGTACCTGGGGAGGTTGCGGGGCATCATCCGGGGGCGGCGTCGCTAAGCAGAGCACCGGACGGGTAAAGTTGAGCGCTGACTAGAAACCATTCAACAGTGAAGGACTTTTGCTCGTGAAGACTCATGAGATCCGGGAACGCTTTACCCAGCACTTCGTCAAGGCCGGCCACGAGGCCGTGCCCAGCGCATCGCTGATCCTGGATGACCCGAACCTGCTCTTCGTCAACGCCGGCATGGTTCCCTTCAAGCCCTACTTCTTGGGCCAGCAGAACCCGCCTTTTGCTAACGGTACGGCGACCTCTATCCAGAAGTGCGTGCGCACCCTGGATATCGAGGAAGTAGGCATTACCACCCGCCACAACACCTTCTTCCAGATGGCAGGCAACTTCTCCTTTGGCCAGTACTTCAAGGAGGGGGCCATTACCCACGCCTGGAACCTGTTGACGAACTCGGTAGAGGATGGTGGCTTGGGGCTTGACCCCGAGCGTTTGTGGGTCACGGTCTACCTCGATGACGATGAAGCAGCCGATATCTGGCACAACAAAATCGGTGTTCCCCGCGAGCGCATTCAGCGCCTCGGCATGGAGGATAATTACTGGTCCATGGGCATTCCTGGCCCGTGCGGACCGTGCTCCGAGATCTACTATGACCGTGGCCCGGAATATGGCCAGGACGGTGGTCCCGTCGCGGACGATAATCGCTACATGGAGATCTGGAACCTGGTCTTCATGCAGAACGAGCGCGGCGAAGGCATTGGCAAGGGCAACTTTGAGATCGTGGGCGAGCTGCCCAAGAAGAACATCGATACCGGCATGGGCATCGAGCGCGTCGCCTGCATCCTGCAGGACGTGGACAATGTGTACGAAACGGACCTGTTGCGCCCAGTCATCGACGTAGCCGAAGAGCTCACCGGTGCGAAGTACGTTCCGGATGCGCCGAAGGAAGACCTGATCCGTTTCCGCGTGGTGGCGGACCACTCGCGTACCGGCATGATGCTCATCTTGGATGGCGTTACCCCCGGTAACGAGGGCCGCGGCTACATCCTGCGTCGCCTGCTTCGTCGCATCATTCGCTCCGCCAAGTTGTTGGGCGCGAAAGGCGAGACCATGGAGCGCTTCATGAACACCATCATGGACACCATGACGCCGTCCTACCCGGAGATCGCAGAAAACCGCGAGCGTATTCTGCGCGTTGCCGTGGCAGAGGAGAAGGCCTTCCTCAAGACCTTGGAATCGGGTACCAAGCTTTTCGACGAAGCCGTGACCGAGCTGAAGAGCACCTCCCGCGCAGCTACCCCGAAAGTCCTGTCCGGTGAAAAGGCCTTCGAGCTGCACGATACCTATGGTTTCCCCATCGACTTGACCCTGGAAATGGCGCAGGAAGTCGGTTTGACCGTAGACATGGAAGGCTTCGACGCCGCCATGGGCGAGCAGCGCCGCCGCGCCAAGGCTGATAACCAAGCCAAGAAGCATGGTCATGCTGATCTGTCTCTGTACCGCGAGTGGGTGGATAACCACCCGACGCTGTTCACGGGCTACGAGACCTTGGAGTCGGACGCCAAGGTCATCGGTCTTGTGCGCGATGGCGAGAAGGTCTCCGAGGTCCAGGCAGGGGACACGGTCGAGGTTATCTTGGACCAGTCGCCGCTCTACGCCGAAGCCGGTGGCCAGACCGCCGACCGCGGCCGCATTATCGCGGGCGAGACCCTGCTGGAGGTCAAGGATGTTCAGAAGATTGGCAAGAAGTTGTGGGTTCACAAGGCCACGGTGACCGCCGGTGGCCTTGAGCTGGGCAATGGCGTGACCGCCGCAGTTGACCAGCAGTGGCGCCACGGCGCCGTGCAGGCGCACTCCGCAACGCACCTTATCCACGCCGCGCTGCGCCAGGTGCTGGGCCCGACCGCAGTCCAGGCTGGTTCCTTGAACCGTCCGGGCTACCTGCGCTTTGATTTCAACTACACCGACCAGCTCACGCAGGAGCAGCTCGATGAGATCGCTTTGGTGACCAACCAGGCGGTGGACCAGCACTTCCCGGTCAATACCATCGAGACCTCCTTGGAGAAGGCCAAGGAGATGGGGGCGATGGCCCTCTTTGGTGAGAACTACGGTTCTGAGGTCCGCGTCGTGGAGATGGGCGGCCCCTTCTCCATCGAGCTCTGCGGTGGTACGCACGTGAAGAACACTGCAGAGATCGGCCCGGTATCTGTCCTCGGCGAATCCTCCGTGGGTTCGGGCGCGCGCCGCATCGAGGCTTATTCGGGCCTGGATGCATTCCGCTACTACTCGAAGGAGACCGCCCTCGTCGAGGGGGTCTCTCGTGAGCTCAAGGTCCAGACTGAGGACCTGCCGGAGCGCATCGCGCAGCTGACGGAGAAGCTCAAGGCCGCAGAGAAGCAAATCGCCGAGCTTCACAAGGCCCAGCTCATGTCCCAGACCGCGGAGATGATCTCTACTGCGAAGACCGTCAACGATTTCACCCTCGTGGCTGTCAAGCTGCCTAAGGGGGTCAACGGTGGAGACTTGCGCACACTGGCTTCTGATATCAAGAACCGTCTCGGTGATGCCGCCGGTGTGGTTGTCCTGGCATCGGAGAACGAGGGCGGCAAGCTCCCGTTCATCGTTGGCGCCACTAAGCCTGCAGTCGAGCGCGGTGTCAAGGCTGGTGACTTGGTCAAGGTTATTTCTGGCTATGTCGACGGCAAGGGCGGCGGAAAGCCGGACATGGCCCAGGGCTCGGGCGCGAACGCGGACGGCCTGCAGGCGGCCTTCAATGCTGTACGCGACGAGCTCGGTCAGCACTAGTAAGGTGCATGCAAATAGCTGAGTCGCAGAATCAGGAGGAGCACGATGGCCGTAGAGCCTGACAAACCAGGCGTCGACGATCCCGGCCCGGGGCGCCGTTTGGGCCTCGACGTCGGTACCGTCCGCATCGGCGTGGCGGTATCTGACCGAGACGCGCGCTTGGCCATGCCGGTCGAAACCGTCCGGCGTGAGACCGGGTTTAAGGACCGCGACAAGGGCGATATTGACCGTTTGCTCGAGCTGATCCATGAGTATGACGCCGTCGAGGTGGCCGTTGGCCTGCCGCGTGATCTCAAAGGCAACGGCTCATCAAGTGTTAAACATGCCAAGGAAATCGCGTTTCGTATCCGCCGCCGCTTGGCAAAAGATGACAGGATGAAAGAACCTCCGCCCGTACGCATGGTGGATGAGCGCCTCACTACGGTGGTGGCAACCTCTGCTTTGCGGGCCTCTGGCGTGTCAGAGAAGCGTGGTCGCTCGGTCATTGACCAAGCTGCCGCGGTGGAAATTTTGCAGTCCTGGCTGGATGCGCGCCATTTCGCGTTGCACGGCCACAGCCCTTCAAACGTAGGAGACGAAGTACGTGAGCCGTAAACCTTCACGCATCGGACGCTCGATGGAACCTCAATATGTCAAGCGCCGTCAGCGCGGCATGGCCGTGCTCATCGCAAGCTTGGTCCTTATCATTGGCGGACTCGGCTACATCGGCTTCCGCCTTCTGGGAGGGGGCAGTACCTTGGACTACGAGGGGCAAGGCAACGGTGTCACACAGCTTGTTCAGGTCCCAGAAGGCTCCTCCATGGGTGAATTAGCACCCGAGCTGGCAGAAAAGAACGTGGTGAAGACATCCGAAGCTTTCTCCTCAGCGGCCAACTCCAACCCACGCGCAAGCCAAATCAAACCCGGCTTTTACCGTCTCCAGGAGGAGATGAGCGCGAAGGCCGCTGTCGAAGCGCTGCTCGATGAAGCCAATATGGTGGACCTCCTCGACGTCCAAGGCGGTGCCACGCTGCTCGACGTCAACGTGCTTGGCGGTGATGTTCGCTACGGCATTTACTCCTTGATTTCCCAGGTCTCGTGCAAGGAAGGCGGCTGCGTCTCCGCTGAAGAGCTCGAGAAGATTGCGGCCACCGTGGACCCAGCTGAGCTGGGCGCACCGGAGTGGGCCCTGGAAGAGATTCGCGCACGAGGCGAGGACCCGAAGCGCCTTGAGGGGCTGATTGCCCCGGGCCAGTACGTGCTGGATCCGAACATGGATGCCCAGGAGATTCTGACGGACCTGATCACCCGCTCTACGAAGAAGTACAACGACACCAACATCGTTGACCGCGCCCAAGCAATTGGTCTGAAGCCCTATGAGCTTCTAACTGCCGCTTCATTGGTGGAACGCGAGTCCCCGGCCGGTGAATTCGACAAGGTTGCTCGAGTGATCCTCAACCGCCTCGATGAACCGATGCGCCTCGAGTTGGACTCCACCGTGAACTATGGCCTCGAGGACGTGGAGCTGGCCACCACCGATGAGGACCGCCACCGCGAGACGCCATGGAATACCTACGCCAAGGACGGTCTGCCTGATTCGCCGATTGCCTCGCCTTCGGAGGAAGCTATCCAGGCCATGGAGAACCCGGCGGAAGGAAACTGGCTCTTCTTCGTCACCGTCGATGACAAGGGCACCACCGTGTTTACCGATAACTACGATGAGCACCTTGCCAACGTCGATGATGCGGTGCGCTCTGGCATCCTGGACAGCCAGCGCGAGGCCGAAGGTGCGCCGCCAGCCGAGGAGCAGTAAACCAATGCCGCGCGCCGCAGTCGTGGGCAGCCCCATTGCCCACTCGCTCTCACCAGTCCTGCATAACGCTGGGTATGAGGCCCTGACCCTGAAGGAGTGGGACTATACCAAGCATGAGGTGACGGACTTGCCGGCCTTCCTCGCCGAAGTAGGCGAGGAGTACTGCGGTTTCTCCGTCACCATGCCGCTCAAATTTGATGCCCTTGCTTGTGCCGATATCGTCAGCGAGCGAGCTGAGCTCATTGGCTCCGCGAACACCTTGGTACGCACCCCGGAAGGGTGGCGCGCGGATAACACGGATACCGAAGGCGTGCTGGGCGCGCTCGATGAGCTTTTGGGCTCTTCCCAGCCGTCTTCGGCGCTGCTCATCGGCGCCGGCGGAACCGCGCGGCCGGTCCTGTGGGGGCTGGCTCAGCGTGGCGTGAAGGACGTTACCGTGTTGAATCGCTCCGACCGTTTAGCTGAGCTGCGTCCGCTCGCTGACGCCCTCGGTCTCACACTCCATGCGGCAACCTTCGAGGATGATCTAGCAGGCCTTGCGAGAGCAGTAGATCTCCTTGTCTCCACCGTGCCCTCTGCTGCGTTGGAGGGATACCTGACGCAGCTGGCCAAGGCTCCGGTTTTTGACGTTATTTATGATCCGTGGCCTACTCCGCTCACTGTGCATGCGGCCGCTGATGGCTACCGGGCCGTCGGCGGGCACATCATGCTGGCTAATCAGGCTTATTCGCAATTTGAGCAGTTTACCGGGCATACTGCCCCGCGGGCAGAGATGCTGGCGGCGCTCAACAAGGCGCTCAAGCTGCCCTAAGCAAGTCCCCACAGCTTGGTGCGTGCGTCTTGTCCGCCCACGCGGTAGGCTGCGGGACCATGGGGGAACTGCTTTTCTTGGCGTGGGGGTGCGCTTTAATTATTTATGACCTGCGTTTCAAACGCCTGCCTAACTATCTGACTCTGCCTGCCGCAGCCTTATCGCTGTGCTGGTTCAGCGTGGCCGGGCTGCTGTGGCCGGGTATCTACGTGGTGGCGGCGTTGCTAAGCCGCGCCGGAAGCATCGGCGGGGGAGACCTCAAACTGGCGCTGCCGCTGGGAATGGTGACCGCACACGTGGCGGGCGTACCGGGGGTTGCGCTGGCGATGATGGGGGCGTCGCTGAGCACGGTGCTCTGGGGCTATATAACCAGGGATAGGACACCCGCGCATGGACCCGGGATGTTGATTGCCGCAGGACTTGTTGTGTTATTTAGCCCCGACATGGTGTGATAGCAGGCCTAGTGGCCCCGAAGGAACCCTTGGCGTGTGATAATAGTCCGCATGCTTCGTTGGACTACCGCAGGTGAATCTCACGGCCAGGCACTCGTTGCACTCATTGAGCACATGCCGGCCGGGGTTCCCGTTTCCCAAGACGATATTGCTCTCCAGCTCTCTCGCCGCCGCCTCGGCTACGGCCGCGGCGCCCGCATGAAGTTTGAAGCTGATGATCTCACTCTGCTCAGTGGCATTCGCCACGGCCTTACCCTGGGTAGCCCCATCGCTATCATGATTGGCAACACGGAGTGGCCAAAGTGGACCACCATCATGTCCCCGGATGCGCTAGATCTCGATGACCCGGAGACTGCTAAGGCGATGGCTTCCGGTCGCGGTGCTCCGCTCACTCGTCCACGCCCTGGGCACGCCGATTTCGCCGGCATGGTGAAGTTTGATCACGCGGAGGCCCGTCCCATTCTGGAGCGTTCCTCCGCACGCGAGACCGCTGCCCGCGTCGCCGCGGCCACCGTTGCCCGCAACTTCCTTCGCGAAACCCTGGGAGTCGAGGTGCTGTCCCACGTCATCTCCATTGGTGCCTCAGAACCTTATGAGGGCCCGCACCCTAGCTTTGCGGACCTTGAGGCCATCGACGCCTCTCCGGTTCGTGCCTGCGATAAGGCCGCAGAGGAATCGATGATCTCAGAAATCGAGACCGCCAAGAAGCAGGGCGATACCCTCGGCGGCATTGTAGAGGTCATCGTGGAGGGCCTGCCGATTGGTTTAGGCTCCCATACCTCGGGGGAGGACCGTCTCGACGCGCAGCTCGCCGCCGCCTTGATGGGGATTCAGGCGATCAAGGGCGTTGAAGTAGGCGACGGCTTCGCTGAGGCGCGCCGTCGCGGAAGCGAGGCCCACGATGAAATGGTGCGCACCGATGAGGGAGTGGACCGGGAGAGTAACCGGGCTGGTGGCCTGGAAGGCGGCATGACTAATGGCCAGACGCTGCGTTTGCGTGCGGCGATGAAGCCGATTTCTACCGTCCCGCGCGCCCTGAAGACCGTTGATATGGTTACGGGTGGGCCAGCCACTGCCATCCATCAGCGTTCTGATGTCTGTGCAGTTCCAGCGGCTGGCGTGGTGGCCGAAGCCATGGTGGCTCTCGTCCTTGCGCGTGCCGTGTTGGAGAAATTTGGTGGCGATAGCTTAGCCGAGACCAAGCGAAACATTGCTGCCTACCAGGATTACGTGGCTAGCCGCTTGGATTGGGGTGAGGCATGAATTCCCCGCACGTCGTTCTCGTAGGGCCTCCTGGCTCCGGAAAGACCACCATTGGCCGGCGCCTCTCGCGCGCGCTGAACTGCGAGGTTGTTGACTCTGATGCCCTCATCGAGGCCCGCTACGGCAAGGCTTGCGGCGAGATTTTCTCTGAGCTGGGTGAACCAGCATTCCGTGAGGTCGAAGCCGAAGCGGTGCGCGAGGCACTCGCCACTACTGGCGTGGTGAGTCTAGGCGGCGGGGCAGTGCTGACCGAATCTACACGCGCCCTGCTCGATGGCCTGACTGTTGTATTCCTTGATATCACCCCCGAAGAAGGCGTAACCCGCACGCTGGGGGACAGCAACCGTCCCGTGCTGGAGTCTGCGGACCCGCTGGCGCACTACACCCAACTTTTGGAAACGCGCCGACCCCTCTACAGCGAGGTCGCTGACTTAAAGGTGCGCACTGGTGTGCGCTCCCCGCAGCAGGTGGTGGGTGACATCTTGAGCTTCCTCGAAACCCTCTAGGACGACGAAACTTCTTTACCCGCTACGTGTCGACGCCTCACGAACCCTGCCACCCCAGCCGAAGGAGCACCACCCATGCACACCATTGCTGTTAATGGACCATCGCCTTATGAGGTCACTCTTGGCAGTGGCCTGAGTACCGCCATGATTGAGCGCGCCGCGGCGATTGGGGCGGCTAAGGTGGCAATCATCCACCAACCGCCGCTCGCGCAGGCTGCCCAAGACTTAGTTAAACAGGCTCGCGTACAGGGGATTGAGGCCACCGCAGTTGCGGTCCCCGATGCCGAAGCCGCCAAACAGATCGACGTGCTCGCCCGCTTGTGGGATATCTTCGGAGAAGTAGGTTTTAGCCGCCGCGATGCCGTCATTGGCCTAGGCGGCGGTGCGGTAACTGACCTGGCTGGGTTTGCTGCGGCGACGTGGATGCGCGGCATCCCGGTGATTCAGGCGCCGACGACGTTGCTCGCCATGGTGGATGCCGCCGTGGGCGGCAAAACCGGCATCAACACAGCCGCGGGAAAGAACCTGGTTGGGGCTTTCCATGAGCCGGACTCAGTCTTTGTTGATGTGGAGCATTTGCGCACGCTGCCAGCCGAGGAAATCGTCGCCGGTTCTGCAGAGATTATCAAGACTGGCTTCATCCATGACCCGCAGATCATTGAGCACTACCTGAAGGATCCCGCCACATGCCTTGAGCCCGACGGCCTGCTGCCGGAGCTCATCGAGCGTTCTATTGCGGTCAAGGCCCACGTGGTGGGTCAGGACTTGAAGGAATCCGGGCTGCGCGAGACTCTCAATTACGGCCACACCTTTGGCCACGCCGTGGAGCGTCGCGAGAACTACTCGTGGCGACACGGCCGCGCGGTAGCGGTGGGCATGATGTTCATTGCCCACCTATCCCACGCGCGCGGGCTTATCGATGCCAACCTCGTGGCCACGCACCGCGACATCTTGACCAGGATTGGGCTGCCGACCACTTATGAGCAGGACCATTTCGAGGAGCTGCTGGATGCAATGCGCCATGACAAGAAGAACCGCGGCGGCCACATCCGCTTTGTAGCGCTCACCGGGATCGGGGAAACCACGCGCTTGGAAGACGCCACTGATGAGGAGCTGCGCGCAGCCTACGCGCAGCTGACCGTATAGGAATTTAAGGAGTTCGCCATGACCATTCTCGTCCTCAACGGCCCGAATCTGAACCGCTTGGGCAAGCGCCAGCCAGAAATCTATGGCAGCGAAACTTTGGAGGATATAGAGACTCGCGTCCGCGCGGCGGCGGGGGAGGAAGAGATCGTCTTCTTCCAATCCAACCACGAGGGCGAACTCATTGAACAGGTGCATCGCGCTGCCGACGAAGGCTGGCCTGTCATCATCAACCCGGGCGGTTTTACACATACCTCGGTGGCACTGCGTGATGCCCTGGCGGAGGTAGCCGATGGCCCCGGATTCGTCGAGGTGCACCTATCCAATGTGCATGCGCGGGAAGCATTTCGGCAGCACTCTTACCTGAGCCCCATCGCTCGCGGTGTTATCGCGGGCCTCGGCTCTTATGGATATGTCGCGGCACTGGGGTACTTCCTGGCAGATTAGCTATCATGGAGTATCGCTTGAATTGATTGGAGTGGTTCTCTCATGGCATTAGCCGATACTCGTTATGGCAACCGCCGCCGCAAGCTCATGACTGAGCTGACTGGTCAGCGCATTGACGCCATTATCGTTACCCACCTGACGCACGTGCGTTACTTGACCGGCTTTTCGGGATCGAATGGTGGACTGCTGTTGCGCAAGGACCTCTCCGCGCTCATGGCAACGGACGGTCGCTACACCACGCAGATCGCGGAAGAAGTTCCGGACATCGAAGCCAGCCTTGGTCGCGATGTAGGCCCGCACTTGCTGGGGCAGGTTTCTCAAGATCTGCGGGTGGGCTATGAAGCCGACTACGTCACTGTCGCACAACTGCAGCGTCTGGAGAAAGCAAAGCCGGAGGGCGTGACTCTGGTACCGGTCACCGGCGTGATTGAGAAGATTCGCCTGGTCAAGGATAACGTTGAGCTGCAGAAGCTCGAAGAGATAGCGGCCTTGGCCAACCAGGCGCTCACCGATCTCGTAGAGGCTGGGGAGGTCGCCGCTGGGCGCACGGAACGCCAAGTCGCTGCCGATTTGGAATACCGCATGCGCATGCTCGGCTCGGAGCGCGTGAGCTTTGACACCATTGTGGCTTCCGGTGAAAACTCCGCTAAGCCCCACCACGGTGCGGATGACCGCGAGTTGCGCAAGGGGGATTTGGTTACGATCGACTTCGGTGCCCACCTGCGCGGCTTTAACTCCGACTGCACACGCACCTTCGCTATCGGTGAGGTCACTGAGTTTGCCCGTGAAATCTACGACATTGTCCTGCGCGCCCAGGAGGCAGGTGTGAAGGCAGCGGTGCCAGGTGCCAAGCTTGTCGACGTCGACGCGGCCTGCCGTGACATCATCACTGAGGCCGGCTATGGCGAGTACTTCGTTCACTCGACTGGCCACGGAATCGGCCTCGACGTGCACGAAGGGCCCTCCGCAGCGAAAACCGGCAAGGGCGAGCTCGCCGAAGGGATGACGCTGACCATTGAGCCGGGCATCTACGTTCCTGGTAAGGGCGGCGTGCGGATCGAGGACAGCCTGTTTATTACCTCAGGGGCACCAAAGATCATCACGGCCTATCCGAAGGAACTTCAGGTGCTGTAGCCAGCACCCCTTCGTACCGTGCAGCAGCCGCGTACGGTATGCTTAGACACTGTTTTCATAGTTTCGACTACAAGTTATTTGGGAGAGTCATTTCATGGCAGATACCACTGATTTCAAGAACGGCCTCGTTCTGAAGATCGACAACAAGCTGCAGCAGATCGTTGAATTCCAGCACGTCAAGCCTGGCAAGGGTCCTGCATTCGTGCGCACCAAGCTCAAGGATGTGGTCTCTGGCAAGGTCACCGACAAGACCTTTAACGCTGGTGTGAAGGTGGAGACCGCCAACGTTGACCGCCGCGACATGACCTACCTGTACAACGATGGCCAGAACTACGTGGTCATGGATGATAAGACCTACGAGCAGTACGAGCTGCCGTTTGATAAGTTCGGCGACGCCGGCAAGTTCCTCTTGGAAAACATGCGTGTCCAGGTCTCCTTCCACGACGGCGACGCTCTGTTCGGTGAGCTTCCGATCTCCGTTGACCTGAAAGTTGAGCACACCGAGCCAGGTCTGCAGGGTGACCGCTCCAACGGCGGCACCAAGCCGGCGACACTCGAGACCGGTGCCGAGATCCAGGTGCCGCTGTTCATCGAGACCGGTAACACCCTCAAGATCGATACCCGCACTGGCGAGTACCTCTCCCGCGTCAACAACTAAGATGACCCGACCAGAGCCTAACTATAAGCGGCACACCGCGCGCTACCGCGCGCGCCGCCGAGCTGCGGATATTCTCTTCGAAGCAGAATCACGCGACGTTGATCCGGTAGCCATCGTGGAAGACCGCGTCGAGCTTGCTCGCGACCCGGAAAACGGCGTGGCGCCGATCGCGGACTACACCCGCGAAATTGTCAGCGGAGCAGCTGAAGAGCTGGACGCCATTGACGATGCGATTGCTCGTTACCTCTCCAGCGAGTGGTCGCTCGAACGCATTCCCGCCGTTGACCGCGCGATCATGCGAGTATCGGTATGGGAAATCCTCTTCAACGCGGATGTTCCGAACGCTACCGCGCTCGTTGAAGGCGTGGAGCTTGCTTCCGAATACTCCAATGACAAGGCCGCGCCTTATATCCATGCGGTGCTGGATGACGTCATCCAATCACAGTCTGCGGATAGCCCGATGGCCTCGTCCTCTGCCGAGGAGCCCGCAGAGCCCGCAGAGCCCGCTGAGACTGCGGAAACGGAAGGGGACACCGAATAGGGACCCACCGCTGGCGTTAATTGTTTCGCCAGCCCTTTCCAGAAAAACTCCGGCCAGTTAGCTTTGCGGACTGGCCGGAGTTTTGTCTTGGACGGGTTCAAATAGAAAACTGCCCTTGTTGCCAAAGATCTGGCCAGATCTTGAGGTGAGGGCGAGAAACTTTGGCAACAAGGGCAGTTGCGGCGGTGGTGCCGCGCGTGCGTCGGTGGTTGCAGTGCAGTGCGCTAGAGCAGCGAAGAGAGGAAATCCTTCGTGCGCTGGTGCTGAGGATTGTCCAAGACCTGCTGTGGGGTGCCGGTTTCGATGACGCTGCCGCCGTCCATGAAAACGATGGTGTCGGCGACCTCCCGGGCAAAGCCCATCTCGTGGGTGACAACGAGCATGGTCATGCCATCGGCGGCAAGTTCCTTCATCACGCGGAGCACCTCACCGACGAGCTCGGGGTCGAGGGCGGAGGTGGGCTCGTCGAAAAGCATGAGCTTCGGGTCCATCGCAACCGCGCGAGCAATGGCGACGCGTTGCTGCTGACCACCAGAGAGCTGGACTGGGTAGGCGTCCGCCTTGTGCGCGAGGCCAACCTTTTCCAGCAGCTCCATGGCCTTTTTCTTTGCCTGCTCCGGGTTCTGCTTCTTTACCTGGATGGGGGCCTCGATCATGTTTTCCAGCACGGTGCGGTGGCTAAAAAGATTGAATTGCTGAAAAACCATGCCGATATCTTGGCGCTGGGCGGCGGCTTCTTTCTCGGAGATTTCATAGAGCACGCCGTTGCGCTCGCGGAAACCAATCAGTTCGCCGTCGATGTAGAGGCGGCCGGCCGTGACCTTCTCCAGGTGATTACAGCAGCGCAGGAAGGTGGACTTACCAGAACCGGAGGGCCCCAGAAGGCACGTGACCTCACCCGGCATGACGGTGAGGTCGATGCCTTTGAGAACCTCAAGTTGGCCGAAGGACTTGTGCACATTTTGTGCGGAAATCATGGGTGTCGGCATTAGTTCTTTACCTCCGGGATGACAGAGACGTTGCGGGGAATGGTTCCTTCGGCATCCGCCAGCGCGGCCAACTGGCGGCCGGTGAGCTCGCGGGTGGCGCCGCGCTCAAAGCGGCGCTCTAAGAAGTACTGGCCCACCATGAGCAGAGAGGTGATGGCCAAATACCACGTCGCCGCGACCATAAGCAGGGGGATGGGCTCGAAGAGCGCAGCCGAAATGTCCGTGGCGCGGCCAAAAATCTCCGCCGTGTAGGGAATAGCAACCACAAGTGAAGAAGTCTTGAGCAGTGAAATAAACTCGTTGCCGGTCGGCGGGATGATGATGCGCATGGCCTGCGGGAGCACAGTGCGGCGCATGGTCATCCACCATCCCATTCCCAGGGCCTTGCTGGCTTCCTTCTGGCCCTCCGGAACAGAAGAGATACCGGAGCGAACAATCTCCGCCATGTATGCGGCTTCGTTCAAGCCTAAGCCTAAGACGGACAAGAGGAATGCGTTATTGAGTACCTCGGTGAGGGAAATCTCTGTGAATCCAAGGTTGATGGATTGGTAGAGGGCTGAAAGTAGACCCCAGAAGACGAGCTGCACGTAGATTGGGGTGCCACGGAAGAGCCAGAGGAAGACCCACGACACGCCACCTAGCACAGGGTTAGGGGACATGCGCATCACCGCGAGGGCAGCGCCGCCTACGACGCCGATGATCATTGCCAGAATCGTAATGGCAATGGTGTGCAGGGCAGCGGTGGCAATCCGAGTATCGAAAAGATACTGGAAATACGTGCCCCACCCGAAGGCTTCGTTGCGTGCCGAGGAGATGATGAACCATACGGCAAGCAGAGCGAGGACAGTGGCGAATACCCAGCGCCAGGGGTGACGCAGTGGGCGGGCTTCGATCTTTTCTGGGGCAGTCGAAGCCGATGAATTCGACGCTGCCGGGAGAGAGGAGTTAGTCATTGATCGGCCTTTCGTTAATCATTGCGTGTTCGACGAGTCCGTCGTCAACACCCCATTTATCGAGAATTTCAGCGTATGCCCCGGTATCGATGAGATGCTGGAGTGCCGCCGCCACGGCAGGGCCGAGGTCTGAATCCTTTGGCACGGCGAAGCCGTAGGGTGCGGCGTCGAACATCTTGCCGACCATGGACATACGTCCATCTGAGCGGTTGACAGCCCATGCGGAGACTGGTGAATCCGCAGAGAGGGCGTCCGCGCGGCCCATCAAAACCGCAAGGGCGGCGTTATCGCTTGTGTCATAGGGCAGGATGGTCAAGTTACCATCGCAGGCTTCCTGCTTGGGACGCAGATCGTCGGTCTCCGACACCGTCGTGCGCTGCACCGCGACGGTAAGGCCACAGGGATTCGATGGATCGACCTTGTGGGGGCCGTCGGTGAGTTCTGCCCACTGGATGCCGGCGTAGAGGATGTCGACGAAATCGAAGTTTTCCCGGCGCTCATCGGTATCGGTGAACCCGGAACCGCCGAGATCAATCTGTCCCGACTGAACCGCCGGCAAGATCATGGAGAAGTCTTGTTCCACTGGCTGGAACTTGAGCCCCAATACTTGGGCGACTGCATTGGCTAGGTCCATTTCCAAGCCGATGATCGAGCCGTCGGAGTCCTTGAACTCGAACGGCGCGAACGGTGGGTTCGTGCCGACGGTGAGGACACCATCGGTGTCCTGATACATCGCGGCAATCTCGGGAACTTCGTCCACGTTGGGCGCGGACCAGCCCTCTGGCAGCGCTGGCTCCTCGTTGGTGACGCAGCCGGAGAGGGCAACGGAGGCCAGCGCTCCGACAGCGCCCACGATGGCCTTCTTCTTATTCATGCTTTAACTCTCTTGATAACTTGCGGCTTTGCGCCTATCCACGGCGATGAAAATAGCGACGATGATGCCGCCGAGCGCGAACATAAGCAGGATAAGCGGTGTGGAAGCATCCTGGTCTGCGCCCCACGGCCACAATGCGCGAAGCGAGCCCAGCATAAAGCCGGCCATGGCGGCCAAGGTCGGATCGCGGTGGGTATCGAGTAGGTAATTCAAAACCTTGACGAACGCGACAAGGCCGCACAGCGCGCCGAGGGCGAAGACGCCCACGATGGTCATGTTCCGGTCAGAGACCGCGCCAATGACAGGCTGGTAGAGGCCCATCGTCAGCAAGATGAGTGAGCCCGATACGCCGGGGAGAACGAGCGCGCAGACGGCCACCATGGCCGCCAAGAACACCACAATCAGGCTGGGGTCTTCGACAGGAGTTGAAGTAAAGCCGGTAACGAAGAAGATCGCGACGGTGGCGATGATGAATGCGGCGATGGACGCGGGCGTAAACCGCGACATCATGCTTATTGGAACGATGATGGACACGGCGACCATGCCGAGGAACAATGCGCGGGACAAGGACACTTGTCCTTCCACAAAGTTGTGGAGCAGCGTGGAAAAACCGAAGACGGCAAGGAACATGCCGGCGGCGACTGAGAGGAGGAAGCCCCACTCAACCTTTTTGAAACGGCCGGAAATGAGATCATTGGCGTTGTGCAAAGCGCGTTCATAGATGCCTACGATGAGCGCCACGGTGCCTCCGGAAATACCGGGGACCAACTCGGCCATGCCAATGAGGGCGCCGCAAATGGCGTTAAGAATATAGTGCATAAACCGAAAGTAACGTTGACAGTCTCCTCGGTGGGGATGCCGTGCCGAAGGAGAGGAATGGGCAGATGACTCCTTATTCTCTCACTCCGCGAAGGGCTTATGCAAACTATTCAGCCCATAGAAGGTTATACGTTGCCTACATCGGCAAGCGCTTGGCCACCTCGCCGTAGATCGAACCCAGGATGGCGAAGGCAGCGAGGCCTACGAGGCCGTCGAGAAGCACGGTGTAGAAAGTGTTGAGCTGCGGATCGTCCGAGGACGCCGCAGACTTACGCAGCTCCTGGTAGTAGGAGGAGCCTTCCACCTTGGAGGAAACCTCCTTGTCGGCACTCGAATCTGCGGCAGTAGCCACGGTGGTACCACCCAAGGTGAGGGCAACGGCGGTGCTCACAGCGATGATAGTGCGACGCATGGTAACGGATTCCTTTCGGTTGAAAACGCTAACACCCCACAACAGGGTCTGTTGCGGGGTGGAATTGTGCCCCTGGTGAGACTCGAACTCACACTACACGGGTTTTGAATCCGTTGCCTCTGCCAATTGGGCTACAGGGGCGCACAAGCAACGATAGTAGCGCAGCCGACCAATGTGAACCTAATTGCCTGCCTACGGCCCTCAACGGTGCCGCTCCGTGCAACACGTTAGGATGGGCCGGGTGACTACTTCTCAGCCCCGACTCTTGCTCATTGACGGCCACTCCATGGCCTTTCGCGCATTTTATGCACTGCCCGCGGAGAACTTTTCCACCTCGGGTGGCCAGCACACGAACGCGGTATACGGCTTCCTGTCCATGCTGGCGAATATCCTCGCCGAGGAGAAGCCGGACTTCGTCGCTGTAGCCTTCGACGTGGGCCGCAAGACCTTCCGTACCGACATGTTCCCCGAGTACAAGGCGCAACGAGAGGCCGCCCCCGAAGAGTTTCGCGGCCAGGTTGAGCTCATTCGTGACGTGCTGGAAACGTTGGGAATTACCACGCTCTCGCGCGAGAATTTCGAGGCCGATGACATCGTGGCCACGTTGTCCACACAGGCGGGCGCGGACTATGAGACTTTCCTGGTTACCGGTGACCGCGACTATTTGCAGCTTGTCGACGACTCCACGACCGTCCTTTATCCCATGCGCGGGGTGTCCAAGCTGCATCGCTTCACACCGGAGGCGGTGAAGGAGAAGTACGGCCTGAGCCCCGAGCAGTACCCGGATTTCGCAGCCCTGCGCGGAGATCCTTCCGATAACTTGCCTTCCGTTCCGAAAGTGGGGGAGAAGACCGCCACGAAATGGATTACCCAGTATGGTTCCCTCGATGGCCTCATCGAGCATGCCGAGGAAATCAAGGGAGTGGCGGGCCAGAACTTCCGCGACCGCATTGAACAGGTCAAGCTCAACCGGAAGCTCACCCAAATGGTGACGGACATGGACCTGGAGGTTGGACCGGCAGACCTGGAATTCAAGGGAGCGGTCGCTAGCGAGGTCGCGGCTCGCTTCGACGAGTTGGAATTTGGCACCAACCTGCGCGAGCGGGTCCTCAACGCCGTCCCGCACGATGCCGCCGCCGAAGCTGCCGCGGCGGAGGAAACGCCGGATGTATCGGTGACCGTGGTGGACACGCCGCTGGCTAAGTGGCTCGAAGGTAAAAAGCATGTCGCGGTATTCGTGCAGGGTGACGGAACCCCAGGTGCAGGAGATGCGGCAGCGCTAGCACTGGTCGATTCAGCTTTTGAAGGACTCCAGATTGAATTGGCGGACCTGGATGCAGAAGATGACGCCGCCCTGGCCGCGTGGTTGTCATCAGATGCGCCGAAGTATGTGCACGAGGCAAAGGCTACTTGGCACATGCTGGCGGGGCGAGGGATTGAACTACGTGGAATTGCCCATGACACAGCCCTGGCGGCCTACCTCCTGCGCCCAGGTCAGCGCACGTATGCGTTGACGGACGTGTACCAGCGCCATCTGCAGAAGTCCTTGGGGGTGGCCACGGAGCAGCTTTCCCTCTTGGATGACAATCAACTTGTAGAACAGGCCGGCGCCATCATGGAGCTGGCGGCAGAACTGACTAGTCAACTCCAAGAGATTGATTCCTTCGAGTTGTATACGGACCTTGAGTTGCCGCTCGTGACCATCCTGGCCCAGATGGAGGCCGCTGGTATTGCAGTTGACCGCGATGTCTTGGAAACGCAGCGTGATGCTTTCATTGAGCAGGTCAATGAGCAGGAACGCGCCGCCCGCGAGTTGGCTGGTGATGATTCTCTTAACCTGAATTCCCCGAAGCAGCTGCAGGCGGTGCTCTTCGATACTTTCGATATGCCGAAGACGAAGAAGACTAAGACAGGTTATTCGACCGCAGCTAAGGAAATTGAGCAGCTGGCCGCTACCCATCCGCACCCCTTCCTGGATCACCTGCTGGCGCACCGCGAATACCAGAAAATGAAGACGACGCTGGAGGGGCTCATCAAGACCATTCAGCCGGATGGCCGCATTCACACCACGTTTAACCAGACGGTGACTTCAACCGGCCGCCTATCCTCGACCGAGCCGAATCTGCAGAACATCCCGGTGCGCACGGAGGCTGGTCGCCAGATCCGCTCGGCCTTCGTGGTCGGTGAAGACTTCGAAACCTTGATTACGGCCGATTACTCGCAGATTGAGATGCGAGTCATGGCGCACCTCTCTGCCGACCCTGGGCTTATTGAGGCCTACCGGGAGGGTGAGGACCTCCATAACTACGTTGGTTCCAAGGTCTTCGATGTTCCTGTCGATGAGGTCACCCCAGAGCTGCGCCGCCGAGTCAAGGCCATGTCCTATGGCTTGGTCTATGGGCTATCCGCATTTGGCTTGTCGCAACAGCTGGGCATCCCCGCACGGGAAGCCAAGGAGATCATGGAGAGCTACTTTGAGCGATTTGGTGGTGTAAAGCGCTACCTCGACGAAGTTGTCGTGCAAGCTCGAAAGGACGGCTACACCTCCACGGTCTTCGGGCGCCGCCGCTACCTACCGGAGCTGAACTCCGATAATCGTGTTGCTCGCGAGAACGCCGAGCGCGCAGCGCTCAACGCCCCGATTCAGGGAACTGCAGCAGACATTATCAAGGTGGCCATGATTCGCGTGGACAAGGCGCTTGAAGGTTTGGCCTCGCGCGTCTTGCTCCAGGTTCACGATGAACTCGTCGTGGAGGTGGCTCCCGGCGAAGCGGAGGACGTCCAGCGCATCGTGGAGCGAGAGATGGACAAGGCTATCGAGTTGACTGTGCCCCTTGAAGTCTCCGTTGGTGTGGGCAAAAACTGGGATGCCGCAGCGCACTAAGGCTTAGGTCAAGCCCACCGCGCGCTCGTCTTCGGTGGGCGTGCGGCGCTCGACCAAACATCCGGCAAGGAGGTCGAATGGGGTTTGTCCCAGCAGCAGGACGCTGAGGCCGAGGATGCCCAGGATGGTTGCCTCCACGAAGGGGAGTCCTGTCAACGCGAGAAGTGTGAGAAGGAGCCAGCCGTTGCGAACGGCTGGGCTGCCGATTCCGGGATGCTCAGCAATGACTTCTAGCTTTAGCGACCACTTACCCAGGGAAGTCTGCTTTGCGGCCTCTACCCACACTCGGTAGACGTAGAAGACGAGTGCGAGGGCAACGATGTCATAGACAGCGCCTGCTCGACCGCTCAGCACTTCATCGGCGATGAGGTTGATAAGCCACTTGAGTGCCACGATGATGGCGGCGGCGAGAAAGGCATCAATCCACCAGGCCACTGCGCGGCGCGCGAAAATCCCGAGGCGTTCTAGAAGCATGGCTGTCAGCTTAGTTCGCTGCAGCCGATTGATTCGATACCAGGGGAAGCAGTGTCTGACCTACCGTGCTTCGCACACGAAGATGGCGGTGCCGGGGAAAATGGCTCCCCGCTCAGGCGACCATTGTCCCCACGTAAGTGTGTTTTCCTCCGGCCACTTGGGTTCGATGAGGTTGCGAATTTCAAATGCACCGCGCACTTGGAGTGCTCGCACCCAATCGCCCATCGTGCGGTGGAACTCGGCATAGCTGAGCTCACCGCTGTCATCCTGCTCTAGGTAGGCGCGTTCAAAATAAGACAGCTGCGCAGTGAGGTCCTGTGGATCATCGGGGAAGACCCAACGCATGGGGTGTGGCACAGAAAAGACGAAGCGGCCATGAGGGTGCAGAACACGGTGGACTTCGTTCAGTGCCTGGTCAAGGTTGGCCACGAAGGGAAGGGCGCCAAAGGCGGAGAAGACGACGTCGAAGGATCCGTCACGATAGGGAAGTGCTAGGACATCAGCCTGAACGAGCGGTAGGCCACTCTCGGCATGGGAAAGCATTCCAGACGAGAGATCGAAGCCCGTGGCAAAGCGCGCGCGTCCTTGCAGCCACTGCGTGCAAGGCGCGGAGCCGCAGCCGAGCTCGAGGACGGTAGCGGAGGAGACATCGCCCAGTAGCTGCGCTTCCGCCTCGTGCAGCATCTCAGGACACCAGTAGAAAGAGGATAGATATTCGGGGTGTTCCGCGTGGTAGGAATCGGCGTCACGATCCCAAAAATTGCGATTGGCTGAGGAAGCAGAAAAGGCTGCAGAAGACATTCTCACTTTTCCAATTTCTTTTCCGTGTTGTATTTGCCGTTTTAGCTGCGAGGATGTAGGGTTGTACGGGCGTGTCTATGACTCGGGACGCGTTGGGCTACTGTAGGAGAGCTCGGCACGGCTGCGAGTCGGGATTGAAATCCATCTTAAGCCTTGCGCATTTGCGCTGCTTAATGACGCTTTTCAAGAGACGCGTAACTGTCCAATTACGATCTCCTACGTTTATTCGGAGCATAACTACATGCCAACTTCTAACACCCCTCAGGTTGCGATCAACGACATCGGAACCGCAGAGGACTTCCTCGCAGCCGTCGACGCCACCATCAAGTACTTCAACGATGGTGACATCGTCGAGGGCACCGTGGTCAAGGTTGACCACGACGAGGTCCTGCTCGACATCGGTTACAAGACCGAGGGCGTCATCCCGTCCCGCGAGCTCTCTATCAAGCACGACGTCAACCCGGATGAGGTTGTCGAGGTCGGCGACGAGATCGACGCACTTGTTCTCACCAAGGAGGACAAGGAAGGCCGTCTGATCCTGTCCAAGAAGCGCGCACAGTACGAGCGCGCTTGGGGCACCGTCGAAGAGCTGCACGCCAAGGAAGAGCCGGTTACCGGTACCGTCATCGAGGTTGTCAAGGGTGGTCTCATCCTCGACATCGGCCTCCGTGGCTTCCTCCCGGCTTCCCTCGTTGAGATGCGCCGCGTTCGCGACCTGGAGCCGTACATCGGCCAGGAGCTCGAGGCCAAGATCATCGAGCTGGACAAGCAGCGTAACAACGTTGTCCTGTCCCGCCGCGCATACCTCGAGCAGACCCAGTCCGAGGTCCGCTCCGAGTTCCTGCACCAGCTGCAGAAGGGGCAGGTCCGCAAGGGCGTTGTCTCCTCCATCGTCAACTTCGGCGCCTTCGTCGATCTCGGCGGTGTCGACGGCCTGGTTCACGTTTCCGAGCTGTCCTGGAAGCACATCGACCACCCGTCTGAGGTTGTCACCGTGGGCGACGAGGTCACCGTCGAGGTTCTCGACGTCGACCTGGACCGCGAGCGCGTGTCCCTGTCCCTGAAGGCAACCCAGGAAGATCCGTGGCGCGTCTTCGCCCGCACCCACGCTGTGGGCCAGATCGTCCCGGGCAAGGTCACCAAGCTCGTTCCGTTCGGCGCCTTCGTTCGCGTCGAGGAGGGCATCGAGGGCCTCGTCCACATCTCCGAGCTGGCTCAGCGCCACGTGGAGGTTCCGGACCAGGTTGTCAACGTTGGCCAGGAAGTCATGGTCAAGGTCATCGACATCGACCTCGAGCGTCGTCGTATCTCCCTGTCTGTTAAGCAGGCCGACGAGGACTACACTGACGAGTTCGATCCGTCCAAGTACGGCATGGCTGACTCCTACGACGAGCAGGGCAACTACGTGTTCCCGGAGGGCTTCGACCCAGAGACCAACGAGTGGCTCGAGGGCTACGACGAGCAGCGTCAGGCTTGGGAGGCTCGCTACGCCGAGTCCGAGCGTCGCTTCAACCTGCACACCGCTCAGATCGAGCGCAACCGTGCTGCAGCTGCTGAGGCCGCTGAGTCCGCTGCCAACTCCAACTACTCTTCCGAGTCTCAGGATGCAGCTCCGGCATCCGATTCTCAGGCAGAGGTTGGCGGCTCCCTCGCATCCGACGAGCAGCTCGCTGCTCTGCGCGACAAGCTCGCTGGCAACTAAGAATGGATCTTTCTCGGTTCGCACTCAGCGATGAACCCGAGATGGTCTAGCTTTTGAGAAAGGCCGCCCCTCCCACTGTGGGAGGGGCGGCCTTTCGCGTATCCTAAGCCGGTATGAAGCTCATTGGACTCACCGGCGGTATCGGCAGCGGAAAATCTACAGTGGCGCAGCTTCTCCTGCACCACGGATGGGAGCTAGTTGATGCCGATCAGATAGCTCGGGACATCGTTGAACCGGGGCAACCGGCGCTCGCTGAGTTAGCAGACGCTTTCGGGGAGGATATCCTTCAAGCCGATGGAAGCCTCGATCGTGGGTTGCTGGCTTCCCGCGCTTTCGCCAGCCGGGAGAAGACCGATCTCCTCAACTCCATTACGCACCCGCGTATTCAGGAGGAAACCCAGGCCCGCTTCGACTCCGCGCGCCGCGCTGGCGCCGACTTCGTGGTGTATGACATGCCGCTCCTCGTGGACAAGGGTCTACACAAAAATATGGACGCCACCATCGTCGTTGACGTCGATGTGGAGGAGCGGGTTCGCCGCCTCGTGGAGTATCGCGGGCTGGATGAGGGGGATGCGCGCCGCCGGATAGCCGCGCAGGTCCCGGACGATGTGCGCCGCGCCGCTGCTGATTTCATTATTGATAACAACGGCGCTCGCGATAAGCTCGATGCGCAGGTTGACGGGGTCGTCGACAAGCTCCGCTCCCGGTTCGCCTAGGGACGCGCAATTAACTAACGCGTCGCTACGACGTCAGAGACTTCAACGTGGTCGTTGTTTTCCATGTCTTCGCCCACGAAGTCGAGGTCTGTGCGCATGAGCATGGTGTTGTAGTCATGCCAGGACGTCAGAGTGTAATAGAGGTGCTGATCGTCCTGGTTCGGCAGAACGAAGGGAGCATAGGTGTCATTGAGCGGCTGGCCGCTGACGACCTTGGTGGTCTTTTCACTCACCAGCATGCGGCGCGGCGACCATGGGCCTTCTGGGCTATCGGCCGTGCGCATAACGATGCCTTCGCCCTCCACCCCGTACATAGTGATGTATTTGCCCAAGTAGTGGTTGTAAGCCACAGAGAGTTCGGATACCTTGCCGTCGAGTACCTCGGTGGCGCGCGCCGGATTCTTCACCCAGGAGCCGTCAGAGTAGTAGCTGAAGGCTTCCTCGTTAGGAAACTCCGACTTCAACGCACGGGACAAATATGCTGGGCCGCGGCGGCCGTTGCCGGTGGTGAAGCGGTAAATGTACTCGTCGTGCTCGATGAAGGCTGATTGTTGAAGTTTTTCAAACCCTTTGCGGTAGTTGGCGCCGCCGGGAATCGGCGCGTTCGCACCGTGGCTAGTGTTGGTTCGGGTGGCCTCTGGCACTGCGCGCCACGTGACTCCGCCATCAGTCGACTTCACGGTCGCGCCAAAGTTGGTGGACCAGCCGGTCTTCGGATCGTGCCAGGAGCGCACCGACATGTAGTCGATGTAGTGCACGCCGTCGACCACTATGCCGGCCGTGGGGATAGTGGTGCGCTCGCCGTTGGTGTCTTTATCTCCCACCTTCTGGGAAGGGATGAACTCCTTAGCCCGGCCTTGAGCCGACCATCCAGAGTTCGTTAGTGCTTCCTCCAGGCGCAGGCCGTCACCATAGTCGTGGTCGCTCGTGCGCAAAAGGAGGTTGGAACGCCACCCGTCGCCCTCGCTTGAGCAATCCATGGAATCGCCGAAGACATAGTAGGATTTGCCCGCGCCATCCGAGTAGGCGATGCCGAGGTCAGTTCCGGAAATATCAAACTTCCGGTCGGTGCGGTTTGGAGAACCGGAACCAGTGATGAGCTGCATGATTTGGGTTGGCCCGCCGCTGATCTGGCGCTGGTTATAGTTGCTGCGCTGTGGTGCCTCAGTATTGCCCGAACTGCTGGACCGGGAAGAGCTGCCGAGTAGGACGTCGAGCCCACCGAGCGAAGAGCCGGAAGTCTCGGGTTTCGACGTGAAGCTGCCGGACCTCGAGTAGGCCGTACACGGTGACGCATGGGCCGCAGGGGAGTGGGTCACGATAGCGACAGGCACTAGTCCGGCAATGGTCAACGCGCTGGTAAGAGAACGAAGCTTCATGTCAGCAGATTCTAAAGGAGAGCGCCAACTTTTAAAGGATATGGCGGCTAAAATTTACCTTGTGCTCGCATTCCGTTCACATTCCCTGCTTAATCTGCACCTCCATGGGGACGTGGGATGTTGGGCCTTTTGATAATCACGCCGCGTGCGAAGTGCTCGCGGCAATCCGTGATGGCTCCTTCGATCTTGATACGTTTAAGAAAAGCTGCGTGGATTCTCCCATCGACGTCGATGATGCCGAGGTAATCATTGCCTTGGGGGCATTGGCCACCACGCCTGAAGATAGGCTCCCCGCTGGAATTAGCGCGGATGACGTTAAAGCTTTGCGCACACCACAGACCCGGTCCTGGTTGCGCAAGAAAATCAATACAGCGATGGAGCCCAACAGTTCCCCGATTTATGCGTTGTGGGAAACCACGGGTGAGCTTGAACTGTGGTTGCGCAGGACGCGCGCGGCGTTGCCCTAAAATGCAGTGAGGCCTCCCTTCACAGACACAGGTGAGACAGGTTGCCTAGCCAGTGGGCCCTAGCAGGTTTCGTGGTGTGCGCGTTAGACTGGTCAGCATGGCTTTTGCTGCTGAACACCCCATCCTGCCCGTCTCCGAACATCGCCCTGTTGGCGAAATCGAGCGGCGCTCAGCCGAGTTCCGTGTTGAGTCCGAATTCCAGCCCGCTGGCGACCAGCCCGCCGCCATCGCGGAACTGGATGAGCGGCTCAGTCGCGGCGAGCGCGACGTGGTACTCATGGGTGCCACGGGTACCGGTAAATCCGCGACAGCCGCCTGGCTCATCGAAAAGCAGCAGCGCCCAACACTTGTGATGGCGCCGAATAAAACGCTGGCGGCGCAGCTGGCAAATGAGCTGCGCCAGCTTCTCCCGCACAACGCGGTGGAGTACTTCGTCTCCTATTACGACTACTACCAACCGGAAGCCTATATCGCGCAGACGGATACCTACATTGAGAAGGACTCCTCTATCAATGAGGACGTGGAGCGCCTCCGCCACTCCGCCACGTCAGCTCTTCTTTCTCGCCGTGATGTGGTTGTGGTTTCTTCTGTGTCGTGTATCTACGGTCTGGGCACGCCGCAGTCCTATCTTGATCGCTCTGTTGTGCTAGAGGAAGGGGAGGAGATCGACCGCGATCGCTTCCTCCGCTTGCTCGTGGATATTCAGTATGAGCGCAATGACGTGGGCTTTACGCGCGGAACCTTCCGCGTCAAGGGCGATACCGTGGATATTATCCCTGCCTATGAAGAGCGCGCGGTGCGCATCGAGTTCTTCGGCGATGACGTGGACGAGCTCTACTACATCCACCCCTTGACGGGCGACGTGCTGGAGCGGGTCGACGAGGTAAGAATCTTCCCCGCAACGCACTATGTAGCTGGGCCAGAGCGCATGGCCCGTGCCATCGAGGACATCAAGGAGGAGCTCGCGGAGCGCCTCGCGGAGCTGGAGAACCGCGGCAAGTTGCTCGAAGCGCAGCGCCTGCGCATGCGTACCGAATACGACCTTGAGATGATCGAGCAGGTGGGCTTTTGCTCCGGCATTGAGAACTATTCGCGCCACGTTGATGGACGTCCCGCCGGCTCCGCGCCGGCGACACTCCTGGACTATTTCCCAGAGGACTTCCTCACCATCATCGATGAGTCTCACGTGACCGTCCCGCAGATCGGCGGCATGTTTGAGGGCGATATGGCCCGCAAGCGCAACCTCGTGGAGTTTGGCTTCCGTTTGCCTTCTGCCGTAGACAACCGTCCGCTCACTTTCGATGAGTTCGAAGAACGTGTGGGACAAGCGGTGTACATGTCGGCGACGCCCGGTGATTTCGAAATGACGGCTTCCGGCGGCGAGTTCGTGGAACAGGTCATTCGCCCCACCGGCCTCGTAGATCCCAAGGTGACGGTCAAGCCCACCAAGGGCCAGATTGATGATCTCATCGATGAGGTCCGCGCCCGCACCGCGAAGCAGGAGCGCGTCCTGGTCACGACGTTGACCAAACGCATGGCAGAGGACCTCACGGACTATTTGCTGGAACACGGTATCAAGGTGCGCTACCTCCACTCGGATATTGACACGCTTCAGCGCGTGGAGCTGCTGCGCCAATTGCGCTTGGGGGAATTCGATGTCCTCGTGGGCATCAACCTGCTGCGTGAGGGCCTCGACCTTCCTGAAGTTTCACTTGTCGCCATCTTGGATGCCGATAAGGAAGGTTTTCTGCGCTCCACCACCTCGCTTATTCAGACTATTGGCCGCGCCGCCCGAAATGTGTCCGGTGAGGTCATCATGTACGCCGATAAGATTACGGACTCAATGCAGGAAGCCATCGAGGAGACTGAGCGCCGCCGTGAGAAGCAGATTGCCTATAACAAGGAGCACGGCATCGACCCGCAGCCGCTACGCAAAAAGATCGCCGATATCTTGGACCAGGTTTATGAGAACGCCGATGAGCAGGGGCAGGACGCGGATCCCACGGCCATCGTCGACAAGCCGGATGTGTCCTCCATGGCTGCCGACGAGGTGCAGGCGCTTATCGACGACCTAACGACCCAAATGCGCGAGGCAGCCCGGGAGCTCAAATTCGAGTTGGCGGGGCGCTTACGCGATGAGATCGCTGATCTGAAAAAGGAGCAACGCGGTCTCAAGGAGGCCGGCATTTGACGACGCGCCTAGTCCTGAAATTTGCCAACTCAATGTGCGGGTAAAATCCGTCTCGGCATAGCAGACCGTGTCATACTGTTAAGGATTAATCGCTACTTATAAGGAGAATTATGCTGAGCTACAACGTTATCGCTGTCGGAACCGATGGTTCTCAGACGTCCATGCGCGCTGTTCGTTCTGCCGCGTCCATGGCACGCGCTTATGACGCGACGCTGATTATCGTGTCTGCTTTCTACAACCACTCGGGTTCGATGCTCGGCGCCCCGAACTCAGAGGATGCCCGAGTACCGGTTGTGAGCGAAGAGATGTCGGAAAGCTTCCTCAACAATGCCGCGGAGATTGCGCACGGCGAGGGGGCGGAGCGGATTGAGATCATCGCTAAGTCCGGTGACCCGGTGAATTCGCTCCTCGAGGTCGGCAGGGACCATGACGTTGATATGTTCGTTGTGGGTAACAAGGGAATTCATTCGGTGCGTGGTCGCGTGTTCGGCTCCGTGGCGACGGAGCTCACTCGTAAAGCCCACGCTGACGTCGTCGTGGTCAACACCACTGACTAGGGCAGAACATGGCGCGCTGAGCCTCGTGCGCGCTGATCGACGTAAACGCGCCAGCGTTGTTAGACTAGCGGGTGCGCAAAAGCTTTAAAATTTTGTCAAGCGGTGGCCTCATGGTTGAGGCCAGCGAAGAAAGGTCATCATGAGCGATTACAACAAGATCGTGGTCGGCACCGACGGTTCCAAGTCCTCCCTGCTTGCTGTGGAGCGCGCCGCCAAGATCGCCGCAGCCTTCGATGCCACCCTCATCATCGGTTGCGCCTACTACGAGAACCAGGAGCAGGCTTCCAAGACTTTGCGCCAGGATTCCGTGACGATTCTCGGTGATGAGAAGGCCCAGGCCAACCTCGCCTCTGGCAAGGAGCACGCAGAGAAGTTCGGCGTGGCGAAGGTGGAGACCGCTGTGCGCCCGGGCACCCCGGTTCAGGCCCTGATGTCCATTGTCAACGACAACAAGGCAGACCTGCTCATCGTGGGTAACCGTGGAATCAACTCCCTGACCGGCCGCCTGCTTGGTTCGGTACCGGCGGACGTCGCACGTCAGTCTGATTGCGATGTCATGATTGTCCACACCGTCAACTAACGCTTTATTGCGTGCACGGCGCGCAGCGCCCAGAGACCTTCAAAGAAAGGGTTACCTGGGCCGCTGCGCGCCTTTTCTTATCTTCCTAGCTGGAAGGAAGAGTGCGGTAGGCACGGGCAAGGGCGTTACCGTCGGTGCCTTGAATGAGCGGGATATCGAAAGAAGACTGCTCGTTGACCTTCACCAAGGGAGCGAGCGAGCCGTGGGACAGCAGCTGCTCCTGCGGTGTGAGATTGCGTATCGCAACTGCTGCCACATGGTTAGGATGCTCCGCTGCCGCGTCCGCATAGGTCAAGGGATCGTGCTGGCCATCATCACCGATGAGCAGCCAGCGCAGTTTGCGGAAAGCGATGAACAGGTTTCGCAATTGGACGCGCTTGTGCTCCAGGCCATTGCGGAAGAGGCCGGTAGGTGTAGGCCCCCAATCCGTCAGGAGTAGCGGGCCGCGGGGGAATCCGTTGTCCGCCATGAAGTTCACCAACGTGTCATAGGTGTTCCACGCACCGGTGGAGAGGTAAATGAAGGGTGCCTCTGGGTGCTGCTGGTAGATCTCTCGGTAGAAGCTGGCCATGCCTTCTACTGGTTTGCGCGTATTAGTGCGCTTGACCCAAGAATTCCACGCCGCAATCATCGCGCGTGGCAGCCACGTGACCATGATGGTGTCATCGATATCGCTGACCACACCGAAGGTCGTGTCCTTATCCACGATGAGGACCTCCGCGCTGGCTTCCTCGGCGCCCTTGGCCCGGATGGTGACCTCGTGCCAACCGGGTTCGAGCCCGTGGTCATGGACTAGCACGTCGACATAGCCGTTGTCGTTCGTGGTGCCCGCTACCGTTTTCCCGCCAACCGTAACTTCAACCTCGTGGTGCGTGACCTGAATGGTGAAGAACTGGCGGTATCCGCGTTGAGCCCACGTATCGCGCTCTTCGGCGGCAGGGTCATGCATGAGGACCCGCCCCAGCACGTGGACGAATTCCTCGTTGCCGTAGCCGGCATAGCCAGTAACACTGGGGCGCCAGCCTTTGCGTGCTGAGCGCTTGAGCGAGTAAGCATTTGCGGTGGATTCGACTTTGCGGGCGATATCGGAAAGTGCCATGCGCACCAGATTAACGGAAAACCTCCGCGTAGCGGCCGGCGATGGTGAGGGACTGCATCGCACGCGTCAGCGCCACGTAGAGGTTGTGCAGACCCTGCGGGGACGCTTCCACGATGTCATCCGGATTGACTACGGTGACGTGGTCAAACTCCAGTCCTTTGATCTGCTCAACGTTGGCTGCGGTGATCACAGCGCGCAGGCGCCCGTCAGCGTCCTGGAAGGTTGCGGGCTGAAGGTCGCTCTCACCGTCCTGCCAGATAACGTCCACACCGTCGCGCACCGCGATGCCTGGCGTCGCCTCGGGGTTGATGGATTGAAGGAGCTGGTTGGCCAGCTCAGTGATCGGGCGCGGGGTTCGGTAGTTGACACTCAGACCGTGCAATCGGAAGCGCTGGCCGACGAAAGGCTCGAGAGTCTCGCCCCAATCATCAACGCCGGCGGGAGCTCCAGTCTGGGAGGTATCGCCGACGAGCGTCATCCACCGGGAAGGGCTGCGCCGGAAAATCATACGCCACTCCATTGGGGTCAACTCCTGTGCCTCGTCGACGATGACGTGCCCGTAAGCCCACGTGTAGTCCTCGCGGGCACGTTGAGCGGTGGTGCGGGAATCCCGAACTTCGTGGCGCCGAGCGAGGTGCTCGGCATCGATGACGTCGTGGGCAGAGAGAATCTCCGCTTCGAACATGTCATCATCGTTGTCGGTGGAATCAGATGAGCTCAGAATGTCGAGGGCATCTTCTGCCTCGGCGACCTGCTCACGCCATTCCTTCTCCTCTGCAGCGCGTTCCGCTTCTGGGTCTGGCATGCCGATGAGGACAGCGAGCTCGTCGAGAAGCGCAGCGTCGGACGCCGCCCAAGCCCGGCCATCCTCGCGGTAGAGGGCACCCCGGGTTTCCTCATCGTAGGCGCTGGCCGCTGAATCGATGCGTTCGGTGCTGCTCAGGAGCTCGGCGAGCGCATCTGTAGGCGCCAGATGGGGCCAGAACTCGTCGATGAGCTCCAGGACCTGCGGTTCTTCAGCAAGATCATCGTGGAGCTGGTCCACATCTGCGCGGGAGAGCAGGTTGGCGCCTCCCAGCGGATCAGAACCGATGCGTTCGGCCATCTGTTGGGCCAGCGATTCAATGAGGTGTTCCGCAAACGCCGCTTGAGCATCGTTGTGCGGCTTGCGCGAGCGCCGTGCGCGGGTTCGTGCTGCCTTGACCATCTGGGGGTCCACGGTGAGCTCGAGCCGATCGATCTCCAGCGTGCGCAGCTGCTCGGGTAAACGCTGGTAGTCCTTCACCGCGTTGCCGAGAATCTCCACCATGGCCTCGGAACCCTTGATTTCGCGGGCGAGCAAGGATTCAGAGTGTGTAGCCTCGATGCTGGGGAAGAGAGAAGAAATGGTGGAGAGTACAACGCCGGTCTCACCAAGTTCCGGGAGTACTCGGGAAATGTATTCCAGGAAGGTGGAATTGGGGCCCACGATGAGCACGCCCGTGGCGGCTAATTGTTCGCGGTAGGTGTAGAGCAAGTAAGCCACACGGTGCAGCGCCACCGCCGTCTTGCCGGTTCCTGGTCCGCCTTCGACCACCATGACGCCGCGCGTGCTGTCACGGATGATCTCATCCTGTTCGCGCTGAATGGTCTCCACGATGGAGGGCATATGGCCAGTGCGGGCACGCTGCATGACGTGGTGGAGGGCGGATTCACTAGCGACATCGCTGCTTTCTGCAGTGTTGTCTCCTTCGAGGATCTCGTCGCTAATACCGGTGACAGTGCGACCGGTAGTCCTGATATGCCGGCGGACGTGAACCCCTTCAGGGTGCGCAGTGGTTGCCAGGTAGAAGGGCCGCGCCATCGGGGCACGCCAATCCAAAAGAAGCGTGCGGTAGTCCTCCTCCCGGGCATCGAGCCCCATGCGGCCGATATAGCGGCGGTCTAGTCCCTCCGGGGTGGGGTTATCGCCAGGTGCATCAATGTCGATGCGCCCAAAAACTAAACCGAGTTGGGCGACGTTAAGTCGATCCAGCTTGGCTTGTAGGCCGTGGTACTCGGTTTCGCGGCGCACGAGAGCATCAGCATCTGGGGTATGAGGGTCGACGGCTGCTTGCACCTCGTTGAGGCGTACATTGGCCGCGTGGACCTCGTTGTCCAGACGCTCAAAGAGACCGTCGACATAGGCTTGTTCGCTAGCTATTTCGGCGCTCTGCTCGCTCGCGTGGGCGCTGGTTTTCCCGGTGTGAGTCGCAGGTGAAGATTCAGACACAAGGCTCCTTGGGTGCGTATGAAGGCTTCTCGTGAACAGACGGGAAGTAAGAAGGGAGATAAAGGAAGAGTGGACAGGAAAAAGAACAACGGCCCAGCATACTAGCTGAGCCGTTGTTGTCTCCACCGCGGTGATCATCGCGGTGCGTTGCGGGGCTTTCCGCAGCGTAGGAAGGAGAGCTTAGAAGCGGTCACCAAACTTCTTGAAAGCTTTATCCAGCTTCTTGGAGGCTTGCTTCTGGAGCTTCTCAGCGCGCTTGCGAGCCTTCTTCTGGGCGCGCTTTCCGTCGAGCGAATCTGCCTTGGCTAGGGCCTCGTCAGCGCGGTCCTGTGCCTTGCCGGCTGCCTTTACCAGACCCTTGCGGGCGGTTTCGGTGTTGTCACGTGCAGCGTCAAGCCAATCATCTTTGTTCTCCTCAAAGAACTCACGAGCGGTCTCAGCCTTGTCCTCGACGAAGGAGCGCGCGGAGTCGATGAAGTCCCGGCCAGCGGACTCCCAATCATCACGGTTGTCCTCGACGTAGTCCTTGGCGGTTTCGAACCAGTCATTAGCCTTATTGGTCACATCAGAAGAAATCTCGTTGGCGCGGTTGGAGAAGTCTTCTGCGAACTTCTGCTGCTCGGACTTACCCGGCAGCGCCTGCTGGATCTTCTTGTTGGCACGCTCCGAGGCCTTGGCAGCACGCCAACGCACGGAGGGCTTGCCTTCGGTGTCCTGCGTAACAATGGCCAAGGCACCAAGTAGGGCAGTGTTGGTGATGAAGCTGTTGCGCTGTGCTTTCTTGTCCTTCTTGGAATCGGCGGTCCAGAAAGCGTTGCCCACCAGGTTAGGGACGTGCGTCAGCGCGAGCA
The DNA here is from genome assembly GCF_001813175.1 of Corynebacterium sp. HMSC069E04. Lineage (NCBI taxonomy): Bacteria > Bacillati > Actinomycetota > Actinomycetes > Mycobacteriales > Corynebacteriaceae > Corynebacterium > Corynebacterium sp. HMSC069E04. The sequence continues at coordinate 183,541 of NZ_KV811687.1, forward strand.
CTGCAGCCGAGGTGCGCGGGGCTTTGCCCAGTGCCAAGGTGGTACCTGCAGCGGTCTTCGCACCGCCGAGTGCGCGGGTAACGAGCTCTGGGTCATTTGGGATGTAGCCTGCATATTCGCGGGGCAGCACCTTGCGCAGGCGCTTGAGCGCGGACTCGGTGTCCGCGACGTGCTCCGAGGTGTTGCGGAGCGTATCCACACCATCCCAGACAAACACGGAGGCCAGCATAGGACGGGCAAATTTACGAATCATAACGTGCTCCATTCAATAGATCTTTAAAGACGTTCGTCACACCATAGTACGCGGGTTAAGCAAGTGCCGCTGTCAGTGCAGCAGTTAATAAGTTGTTACCAACGCCGCTCCCACCATTCGTCCATGTGCGGGCGCTCTGCGCCGAGCGTGGTGGGTGCGCCGTGCCCAGGGCGGACGATCGCTTCGTCCGGGTAGACATCAAAGAGACGCTGCGTGACATCCTTGTACAGACGCACGAAGTCACCTTCCGAGGTGGTCTTGCCCACTCCGCCAGGAAAGAGTGAATCACCAACGAAAAGGTTGGTAACCCCATCAATCTCTGCGGCAATGGCCGCACCGCCGGGGGTGTGTCCGCGCAGAATAATGACGGGTAGTTCGTAGCCGGCGAATGGGAGCGTATCGCCGTGCTCCAGCTCGACGTCGACGGGTGCCGGCAAGGCAGGGGAGTCCAGGAAAGAGGAGTAATGCACGGCACCGGTTTTATCCAGAACCTCTTTGAGCGCGCGCACGTGGTCCCAATGACGGTGCGTGGTGAGAACGGAAGTGATCTTTACCCCATGGTCGGCGGCCAAGGAGAGCAGCGCAGGGGCGTCAGCGGAGGCGTCGATAAGCAGCGCCTCGTCACCGGCGCACAACAGGTAGCAATTGTTGTCCATCTCGGACACGGAAATTTTGTGAAGCTCAAGCGCGTTGTTCATAAGTCCAACCATACGGGTACATTCTGAGTGAGAACTCTCTGAACACACATTCTTTTGTGTAGGAAGGCAGCAACTAGTGGCTGATCGTTTGGTCGTACGAGGTGCGCGTGAGCACAACCTCAAGGGCGTGGATATCGACATTCCGCGCGATAACCTGGTGGTGTTTACCGGTCTATCAGGATCCGGTAAGTCCTCACTCGCCTTTGACACCATCTTCGCCGAGGGCCAGCGGCGCTACGTGGAGTCCTTAAGCTCTTATGCGCGCATGTTCCTCGGCCAAATGGATAAGCCGGACGTCGAGTTTATCGATGGCTTATCACCGGCGGTGTCCATTGACCAAAAATCCACCAACCACAATCCGCGTTCCACCGTCGGAACCATCACTGAAATTTATGACTACCTGCGTTTGCTCTTTTCTCGCGCGGGTACAGCGCACTGTCCTGAGTGCGATGCCGTCATTGAGCGCCAAACCCCGCAGCAGATCGTGGATGAGGTCTTAAGTCACGAGGAGAAGCTTAAGTTCCAGGTCCTTGCCCCTGTGGTGCGCCGACGTAAGGGCGAGTTCGTTGACCTCTTCGCAGATCTCGCGGCGCAGGGTTATTCCCGCGTTCGGGTGGATGGTGAGCTTTACCAGCTCAGTGACCCGCCCAAGCTGAAGAAGCAGATCAAGCACGACATCGATGTCGTCGTGGACCGCCTGCAGGTGAAGGCTTCTCAAAAGCAGCGGCTGACGGATTCGGTGGAAACAGCACTGCGCTTGGCAGACGGCCTAGTCACCCTGGATTTCGTAGACCGCGAAGAGCTCACGCACACCTACTCGGAGAAAGCAGCCTGCCCCAACGGCCACACGCTGACCATTGAGGAATACGAGCCTCGCGCGTTCTCGTTCAACGCGCCTTTCGGTTCCTGCCCGGTGTGCGATGGCTTGGGCACGCGCCTTGAAGTGGATGTGGATTTGTTGATCCCGGATCCGGATGCCCCGGCTGTCGAAGCCATCCAACCGTGGACGTCGAGCCCCAATGCGCGATATTTTGTCAAACTGGTTGAAGGGCTAGCGAAAGCCCTGGACTTTGATCCGCGCACCCCGGTGTCCGAGCTGAGCAAGGAGCAGCGCCACGCGCTGATTTATGGCACGGATGTGGAAGTCAGCGTGCGCTATAAGAACCGCTATGGCCGCCAGCGCAACTGGACCGCGCCGTTCGAGGGTGCCATCGGCTTCTTGGAACGCAAGCTCGATCAGACGGATTCCGAATCCCAGAAGGACCGTCTGCTTCAGTACACCCGCCGCGTGCCTTGTAACGCTTGTGGCGGTACCCGCCTGAAGCCGGAAATCTTGGCGGTGCGCTTAGCCTCCACCGCACATGGCGAGCAGTCCATCGCTGGCTTGACGGCGCTGTCCATCGAGGAGGCGGCGGAGTTCCTCGACTCGCTCGTGTTGGGCCACCGCGAGGAGATCATCGCCGGTGCCGTGCTCAAAGAAATCCAGGCTCGCCTGCGCTTTCTTCTCGACGTCGGCCTGAACTACCTGACCCTTGACCGCGGCGCCTCCACGTTGTCCGGCGGTGAAGCACAGCGCATTCGACTCGCCACCCAGATTGGTTCTGGTCTGGCGGGAGTCCTCTACGTGCTGGATGAGCCCTCGATTGGCCTGCACCAGCGCGATAATCAGCGCCTTATCGCCACGTTGAAGCGCCTGCGCGATATCGGAAACACCTTGATTGTGGTGGAACATGATGAAGACACCATCCGGGAAGCGGACTGGCTTGTCGACGTTGGGCCTCGCGCCGGCGAATTTGGCGGAACTGTGGTCTATCAGGGAGAACCCGCCGGTATCGAATCCGTGGAGGAGTCCCTGACGGGGCAGTATCTGTCAGGAAAGAAGAAGCTTGCGGTCCCGGATACACGCCGTGAGATTGACCCCGAGCGCATGCTCAAGGTCGTCGGCGCGCGCGAGAATAACCTCAAGGGTATTGACGTCGAGATTCCACTGGGCGTCCTCGTCTGCGTCACTGGTGTGTCTGGCTCAGGAAAGTCCACAGTGGTCAACCAAATCCTGGCCAAGACCTTGGCCAACAAGCTCAACCGTGCCCGCCAAGTGCCCGGTCGTGCCACACGCGTGGAGGGCGTGGAACACCTAGACAAGCTGGTGCAGGTGGACCAGAGCCCCATCGGCCGCACCCCGCGCTCGAATCCGGCAACCTACACAGGCGTCTTCGACAAGATTCGTAATCTTTTCGCGGAAACCCAGGAGGCGAAGGTCCGCGGCTACAAGCCGGGGCGGTTCTCCTTCAACGTTAAGGGTGGACGCTGTGAGGCCTGCCAAGGCGACGGCACCATCAAGATTGAAATGAACTTCCTGCCCGATGTTTACGTGCCGTGCGAGGTCTGTGATGGTGCCCGCTATAACCGCGAAACGCTGGAGGTCCTTTATAAAGGTAAGAACATCGCAGAGGTTCTCGATATGCCGATTTCGGAGGCAGCCGAGTTCTTCGAACCCATCACCTCAATTCATCGCTACCTCAACACCTTGGTGGAGGTAGGCCTGGGATATGTCCGCTTGGGTCAGGCCGCCACGACGCTTTCTGGTGGTGAGGCACAGCGCGTAAAGCTGGCATCCGAGCTTCAGAAGCGCACGAATGGACGCACGGTCTACATCTTGGATGAGCCGACGACTGGTTTGCATTTTGAGGACATCCGCAAACTTATGCTCGTCATCCAGGGGCTGGTGGACAAGGGCAATTCGGTCATCATCATTGAGCACAACCTAGACGTCATCAAGGCCGCCGACTGGATCGTGGATATGGGGCCAGAAGGCGGTTCCGGTGGCGGAACTGTCGTGGCCCAAGGCACGCCGGAGGACGTGGCGCAGGTAGAAGGCTCCTATACGGGAGGTTTCCTCAAGGAGATGGTGTGATGGTGAGGCAGAAGAACACCCCCAGGGCTGCTTTAGCTCTTTGCCTCGCCGTGGTAACAACCTTAACTGGCTGTTCGAGCCCCGAACAGAACATCAAGCATCCATCTACTGAAGAAGCAGGTGAGGGTGATACGCCGAACTTCGATGTGTCCTCGGAGCTGCGCGCCGTTATCGCCAACGTAGAAAGCGAGTTTGACGTTCGTGCCGGTGTGTCCGTGGCGGATAAAAAGGAGACGTTCAACGCTGGGCTCAAGGGCGATGAACCCGCATGGTCGACCGTGAAGGTTCCCATCGCCATTGCCGCTCTGCGTGATGGAGCTAGCCTCGAGCTCGTGGACCTCGCAATTAAAGAATCTGATAATGATGCAGCCTATGCACTGTGGTCCCACGTCCAATGGACCGAGGGGGATGCCGGCAGCGCGGTGAAATCCCTGTTGAAAGAGTATGACTCAACCGGTGAATTTGCCGAACCCTTTGGCTATTCCACGTGGTCGCTCGAAGAACAAGCGAAGTTCGGCGCGCACTTGCCGTGCATACCAGAAGCTGAGCAAGTGTATGACGCGATGGATGACATCGTGGAGTGGCAAGACAATGGGCTTGATAAGCTGCCGGACACCCGCGCCAAAGGTGGCTGGGGATTATCTGAAACTGATAACGGATATACTCACCGTCAAATTGGAGTTCGAGAAACTGCAGGCGGCGGAACTGCGGAGAATAGCGCGGTGGGTCTGGCCATTGAGGTCACTATGCCTGGGGAGTATGCCGATGAAGCGATACCCGCCCTCGACATGCTAGCCGCCGGAGTTGACCGAGTGGTCTCTGAGGCGCTGAAAGCCAGAGCACTAACGCCGTTGGAAGGTTGCGCGCAACCCAGTGCGCCATCAGCGGTGGTAGGGACGTCGTCAACCGCTGCAAGAGAGGTATCGACAAACACGTCGGCACGCCGATTTGGCTCACGATGATCGCGGTGATAGAGTAGTGCGCACTACCGCCCGTAGCGCCTCCTCCAGGAGGTACTTGGGCCGCAAGCGGAGTTTCTCCCACCCGATGCCGCGCAGGATGAATTGTCCAGTGCAGGATAAAGGTTAAGAGTAGGCGCCATTTATGGCGCGTGCTTGAAAAGAAACTCCCGGATGCCTATGGCACCGGGATTTATTCGTTTGTGGTCACGGTAGGCACACTACTAGCCCCCACAATCGAGGAGAACCACAATCAGCGCTGAAGCTCGCATTAATGAGCGCATCCGAGTACCCGAGGTCCGTCTTGTTGGCCCCGGTGGTGAACAGGTGGGCATCGTTCGTACAGACGATGCTCGCAAGCTCGCGTACGAAGCAGACCTTGACTTGGTCGAGGTCGCCCCGAACGCGAAGCCGCCCGTAGCCAAGATCATGGATTACGGCAAGTTTAAGTACGAGCAGGCCCAGAAGGCCCGCGAGTCCCGTAAGAATCAGCAGCAAACCGTGGTGAAGGAACAGAAGTTCCGTCCGAAGATTGATGATCACGATTACGAGACCAAAAAGGGCAACGTGGTGCGCTTCCTGGAGAAGGGTTCCAAGGTAAAGGTAACCATCATGTTCCGTGGTCGCGAGCAGTCGCGCCCGGAGCTCGGTTTCCGTCTGCTGGAGCGTTTGGCTGATGACGTCGCAGAGGTTGGCGTCGTGGAGTCGCGCCCCAAGCAGGATGGTCGCAACATGACCATGGTTCTTGGGCCCGTCCGCAAAGGCAAGAAGTAGACCACGCTCCACTTAGGATTTAAGGATTTAATTCTCATGAAGCAGAAGACTCACAAGGGCACCGCCAAGCGCATCAAGGTGACCGGCTCCGGCAAGCTGCGTCGCGAGCAGGCCAACCGCCGCCACCTCCTGGAGGGCAAGCCTTCCAAGCGCACCCGTCGCCTGAAGGGCACCGAGGACGTTGCCAAGGCAGACACCAAGCGCATCAAGCGCCTTCTCGGCCGCGCATAGTCAGCGCCGAAACACTCCATTTCCACACACCACAATCAAGATAAGGAAGTATTACTGTGGCACGAGTAAAGCGCTCAGTTAACGCCAAGAAGAAGCGTCGCGCGATCCTGAAGTCCGCTAAGGGCTACCGCGGCCAGCGCTCCCGTCTCTACCGCAAGGCCAAGGAACAGTGGCTGCACTCCATGACTTACGCTTACCGCGACCGTCGCGCCCGTAAGTCTGAGTTCCGCAAGCTGTGGATCCAGCGCATCAACGCTGCTGCTCGTATGAACGACATCACCTACAATCGCCTCATCCACGGCCTGCGCTTGGCTGAGATTGAGGTTGACCGCAAGATCCTGGCTGAGCTTGCTGTTAATGACTTCGAGGCTTTCTCCGCACTGTGCGAGGCCGCCAAGGCTGCACTGCCGGAGGACGTTAACGCTCCGAAGGCTGCTTAAGCTTTCACTAGCCTGCCCACGCCCACTGCTTTCCGCATCAAGGAAACGGTGGGCGTTTGGCGTTCCAAGCTTCAATTATGGGAACAGGAGCCAATGGGGAATAGGCCCCAGTGAGGTGAAGAAAAAGGGGACATGGCGTGTGCTTTGTGTTACCTTAATCAAGTTCCCACGTTCTCTTCCTGTGTTTACAGGCTTAAAAAGGAGTCTTTCTCATGACCAACCCCAACGGCGGTTTCCAGCAGAACAACCCGAATGCTTCGGGCAATAACCCTCAGTACTCCAATCCGTTCGACTCCAACGGAAACCAGTACCAGGGCGGCAACTACGGCCAGAACCTGCCGGCCCAGCAGGGCGGGTACCAAGGTCAAGGCCAGTATTACTCTCAGCAGGCCCCGGTCAACGCGCCGCAGAAGTCCTGGCTGGTTGCCCTTTTGCTGGCTTTCTTCCTCGGTGGCTTCGGCGCTCATAACTTTTACGTTGGCCGCACGGGTCGCGCTATCGGCCAGGTATCCCTCTGTGTCTTTAGCGTCTTAACGTCGTGGCTGGGTATTGGTGCAATCTCGGCGGGTATCCTCTGGATCTGGGTGATTATTGAGTTCATCATGATCATCGCCGGTGCAGGCGGTTATGACCGAGACTCCAACGGCATCCCGCTGAAGAAGTAGTCTTTTGCACATATTTTCTAGCCCACCTCTCTCAAGCTTGGAAGAGGTGGGCTAGCTGCATTGTGCTGCCCATGCGATCCGTGAGCTCGCAGGAGGCCTCGGTAGGGTGGAGGCTATGATACTGGACTTTGAGAATGCCTTCACCGAGCGCACGCCACGCATAGTCAATGCCGCAAAATTGCATCGTGCCGCTAGCCGTCGGAAGGCAGAGCGTTTCCTTATTGAGGGTGAAAATGCTGTCGACGCAGCGGTGTCCACAGGCGCAGCCACGGACGTTTTCGTAACGGAAAAGGCCGCCGAACGCTTTGCACATATTGTGCAAACCTGCGGCTATATGGACGTCTATGTTCATCCCATCACCGACAAGGCAGCCAAGCACCTCTCCGATACGGCGACGAGCACAGGCCTCTTTGCTGTGTGCCGTCCTGTCCTGTGGACTGCAGGTAAAATCCTGGCGGGCAAGCCGCGTTTGGTCTCAGTCCCAGTGCTTACTTCCGAGCCGGGCAATGCAGGTACCTTGATCAGGACTTCGGATGCCATGGGCGCCGATGGCGTCATCTTCGCGGGTGAGACGGTCGACCCTTTGGGCTGTAAAGTCGCGCGTGCATCAGCAGGCTCACTCTTCCATATTCCCGTGGCTCGTGATCCCAATATCAAAGATGTCTTGGGTAAGTTGCGCTCCTCCGGCATGCAGGTGCTGGCAACGGCCGCTGACGGCGAGGTGGACCTCGCGGATGCGGACCTTTCCCAACCCACCGCATGGCTGTTTGGAAACGAAGCGCATGGACTAGGAGAACTGTTGGATGAAGCCGATATGCGCGTGCGCATTCCAATTCTGGGCCGTGCAGAGTCTCTGAACCTTGCCACGGCTGCCAGCATCTGCCTGTACGAATCTGCCAAGCAGCAGAATCGCTAGTCTCTCCTTGGGCTGGGGCTGGTGGCCACAGCAGTCGTTAAGCACGGTAAGATAGCTCGCGTTAGTTTTTGTGCGAGAAGAAGGTAATCAAGGCACGTGTCCGACACACCTCAGATCGAATTGACCGAAGAGGCCCTCGAGGCCGCCGCGCAGAAGGCCATTGCCGCCTTCGAGGCTGCATCCGACCTCGACGAGCTCACTTCCGCCCGCCGTGAGCACCTTGGTGATGGCGGCTATATCCCGCAGGCCCGCCAGTCGCTGGGGCAGTTGCCAAAGGATCAGCGCAAGGATGCTGGGCGTGCGGTAAACATCGCGCGCGGCAAGATGGAGAAGCGCTTTGCACAAATTCGTGAAGTGCTCGAGCAGGAGGCTCGCGCCGCGCAGCTCAAGGCGGAGAAAGTCGACGTCACCGTCCCAACTACCCGGGCGCAGACCGGTGCTTTACACCCAATTACTGCGCTGTCGGAGCGCATTGCGGACATCTTCGTGGGCATGGGTTGGGAAATCGCCGACGGCCCAGAGGTCGAGGCTGAGTACTTCAACTTCGATGCTCTGAACTTCAAGCCCGATCATCCGGCACGTACGTTGCAGGACACCTTCCATGTGGGTAAGGAGGGCTCGAAGCAGGTTCTCCGTACTCACACGTCGCCGGTGCAGGTGCGTACGATGCTCGAGCGTGATGTACCGCTCTACATCGCTTGCCCAGGCCGAGTTTTCCGTACCGACGAGCTCGACGCGACCCACACGCCGGTCTTCCACCAGGTGGAAGGCCTTGCCGTGGATAAGGGACTGACCATGGCCCACCTGCGCGGCACTCTGGAGCACCTGGCCAAAGTTCTCTTCGGTCCGGAGACCACCACTCGCATGCGGGTGAACTACTTCCCGTTCACCGAGCCTTCTGCTGAGGTCGATGTGTGGTTCCCGAACAAGAAGGGCGGCGCCGGCTGGATCGAGTGGGGTGGCTGCGGCATGGTTAATCCCAACGTTTTGCGTGCGGTCGGCATCGATCCGGAGGAGTACACCGGCTTCGCCTTCGGCATGGGCCTTGAACGCACCCTGCAGTTCCGCAATGGTCTCACCGACATGCGCGACATGGTGGAAGGCGATGTCCGCTTTACCTTGCCATTCGGCGTGCAGGCATAGGAACCCAGAGAAAGGATAGAAAGAAAACAATGCTTATTTCCCAAGACTGGGTTACCCGCCTCCTCGGCACCGCAAACTCTGGCTGGAACGTATCCGCCGAAGAGCTAGACTCCGGTTTTGTCCGCGTCGGATTCGAAACCGAGGGCTATGAGGCTCTTCCGGAGACCACGGGCCCGCTCGTTATTGGCCAAGTCGTGGAGATTGAGGAGCTCACCCAGTTCAAGAAGCCAATCCGCTACTGCCAGGTGAATGTTGGCAAGGCCAATGGCACCGGCGAACTCCAGGGCATTATCTGCGGCGCGCGTAACTTCCGCCTCAATGACTATGTCGTGGTTTCCCTTCCGGGTGCTGAGCTGCCGGGAGGCTTCAAGATTGCTGCCCGTGAGACCTATGATCACATCTCCAACGGAATGATGTGCTCCGCGGCTGAACTGGGCTTTGGTGCGAAGGCTGATGGCATCATCGTTCTGGGAGAGGAAGTCGCCGACAAGGTCGGTGAGGACGCTCGCCCCCTCATTGGGCTGTCCGATACGGTTTTCGACGTCAACATCACCCCAGACCGCGGCTATGCTTTGTCGGCACGTGGCCTGACGCGGGAGATTGCCTCCGCTTTCGACCTCGCCTTCCCCGACGTGGCGCAGGATCCGAACGTTGCTGGAGTCGATACCTCTGCTGTACCGGCGCCGAAGGGCGAGCTGATCGCCGTCGATCTGCGTGAAGAAACCAAGGCCCAGCGCTTTGGTCTGCGCAAGGTTAGCGGCATTGATCCCGCTGCCCGCACACCCTTCTGGATGGAGCGCGAGCTCATGCTGTCCGGCCAGCGCAGCGTCAATCTGGCGACCGACATCACCAACTACGTTATGCTGCTCCTCGGAGCACCGATGCACGCCTTCGATGCCAACGTCGTGAACGGCAACCTCGTGGTGCGCAATGCTAGCGAGGGGGAGACATTTGAGACCCTCGACCATGTCAAGCGTGAGCTTTCGGCGGGTGACGTGGTCATTTGCGATGGCAACGGAATTCAGTCCCTGGCTGGTGTCATGGGCGGCACGACCTCTGAAATCTCCGAGACGACCACTGACGTGTACTTCGAATCGGCCATTTGGGATCCGATTACCGTGGCCCGCACGTCGCGCCGCCACAAGCTGTCCTCGGAAGCCTCCCGCCGTTTCGAGCGTGGCGTCGACCCGGCCATCGTAGAGGTTGCTCTCGACGTTGCGTGTGCGCTGCTGCAGCAAATCGCGGGCGGCACCATCGAGGAGGGCCGGACGCTCGTGGGAGACGTCGCCAAGCGCGAGCCCATTACACTGCGCGCCGCCAAGCCGAGCGAATACGCCGGCGTTGAGTACTCCCGCGAGACCGTGGTGAAGCGCCTTACTGAGGTTGGTTGCGAGGTCTCTGGCGAAGAAGAGTTTTCCGTCGTCCCCGCGTCTTGGCGCACCGATATCGACATGGATGTGGATCTCATCGAGGAGATCCTGCGTCTGGAGGGCCTCGAAGATATTCCGACCATTCTGCCTACCCCGGTGGGAGGTCGCGGCCTTACTCCGGCGCAGAAGCGTCGCCGTGCAATCGGACACGGCTTGGCTTATGCGGGCTATGCCGAGGTTCTGCCTTCGCCGTTCATTGCCAACGACACCTTCGACACCTGGGGTCTGGATAAGGAAGACCCGCGCCGCCGCACTGTTGCCGTGCAGAATCCTCTCGAATCGGATAAGGCCATTCTGTCCACGACGTTGCTTCCGAATCTCCTTGAAGCCATCGCCCGCAACGTGGCCCGTGGTCGAAGTGACCTCGCCCTCTTCGGTCTCCAACAGGTGGCATTCAAGCGTGCTGATGCGTCCCCGATGCCGTCGGTGGAGACGCGCCCGGAGGACTCCGTGGTGAGCGAGCTTTTGGAGTCGCTGCCGCTACAGCCGCTGCACGTGGCCACGGTCGCTACCGGCAACATTGAGCACGAGGGTCCGTGGGGCTCTGGTCGTGCTTATAGCTACGCAGATGCCATTGAGTCCGCGCGCCAGGTTGCCCGCGCCGCCGGTGTTGACATCACTGTCAAGGCGGCCGAGCAGCTCCCGTGGCATCCGGGCCGCTGTGCCGCCTTGGTCCTCGCTGCAGACGAGGAAACCGTCGTGGGCTATGCCGGCGAGCTGCATCCGCAGGTACTGGAGGCCCTTGAGCTTCCAGCCCGCACGTGCGCCATGGAGCTCGATGTCACTGCGCTGCCGTTGGAGGAGAAGTTCCCAGCACCGGTCCTCTCCTCCTTCCCGGCCTTGCACCAAGACATCGCACTGGTGGTGGATGAGGATACCCCGGCAGAGGCAGTGCGCCGAGTGGTTGAGGAAGGCGCCGGCGAGCTCTTGGAATCTGTGGAGCTCTTCGATGTCTTCCGTGGTGAGCAGCTCGGTGAAGGTAAGAAGTCCCTTGCCTTCCAGCTCTTGTTCCGCGCAGATGACCGCACGCTGACTGATGAAGAAGCTAACGAGCACCGACTCGCTGCCGCAGACCTAGCCAAGCAGCGTCTTGGTGCGGAGATGCGCGCTTAGCGTTTACTGGCACCTTTGGTTCCTTAACCCGGCTCACGCACCATGTGAGCCGGGTTTTCTTATGCTGCAAGGAGTGAAGGGGTGGGGACAGGTCCCCTGGAACTGGATGTAGTGTGGCTTGGCTCATAACCTCAAGGGGGCAGCGTTTCCACACCGAAAGGATTGTTCACACCATGCGTTTGATTTCTCGTCTTACAGCTACCGCCGCGGTCGTCGGCGCACTGACCATCGCCCCACATGCTTCCGCTGACTTGTCCCAGGGTTTCTCCAATGCTGATGGCACCGTCAACTGCGAAGCGGCGAATATTGAAGGAACTTACGTCGCTTGTCTGTCCAATGGCGCACGTGCCACTAGTCCGGAATGCAACCCGCCGGGGCAGTTGGCACCACGCTTCTTCTACCATGCGGGCCGGTCCAAGGCTGATTGTTTCAACCAGGGGCTCACGACTTCCAACTTCAAGCGCTTGCAGCCTGGCCAAGTTCACCAATTCAATGAGGTCACCGCCATCGCGGACGCCCAAGGTGGTATCCACTTCGTTGGCCCACAGGGTTACCTGGGCTACGCAGGAAAGAAGGCCGTGTCAGGCGCCGAAGGCCTCGGACAGGTTTCCTCCCGCGTCATGTAGGCTTCGCTCCTATCCCTACTGCAAGGCTCGAATTTTCGCAGGACACTGCGGAGATCCGAGCCTTATTCTCTGCGGAATGAAGAAAAGTGCTTCCAATTTGATTGAATAACATACGGCGGAGTGCATTATTTGCTACTGTGGCTGCATGACTATTTCAGTAGCTATCGCCGGAGCCACGGGTTATGCAGGAGGCGAAATTCTACGTCTCTTACTATCGCACCCAGCGTACCTTTCAGGTGATCTGCATATCGGCGCGCTGACGGGGCACTCCAATGCTGGTCAGCGAGTCTCCGAACTCATGCCGCACCTGCCGCAGTTGGCAGATCGCGTCATCGAGGACACCACTCCGGAAATTTTGGCGGGCCATGACATCGTTTTCCTCGGTTTGCCGCATGGGCATTCCGCGGAGATTGGTCGTCAGCTGGGGGAGTCCGTCACTGTCATTGATTGCGCCGCCGATTTCCGCCTCCGCAACAAGGAAGATTGGGATGCATTTTATGGCGGGGAGTATGCCGGTTCGTGGCCTTATGGAATTCCTGAAGTTCCCGGCAACCGGGACAAGCTTAAAGGCAGCAACCGTGTGGCCGTCCCTGGGTGTTTCCCAACCACGATTACACTCGGCGCGCTGCCTGCCGTGGCGAAAGGGCTGATTGAACCGGATCTGTCCGTCATTGCGATTACCGGTGTTTCCGGCGCGGGAAAGAAGGCCTCCGTGGCCCAGCTAGGCGCGGAAACAATGGGCAATCTCAAGGCTTATAAGCCGGGCGGTACTCATCGACACACTCCGGAAGTCCTGCAAAACTTACAGCCCTTTACGCAGAAGTCGGTTTCGGTGAGTTTTACTCCGGTGCTCGCGCCTTTGCCGCGTGGCATCCTGGCGACGATTACGGCACCGCTGAAGGGGGATGCTGACAAGCACAGCGTTGTTCAAGCTTTCCGCGAGTTCTATGCGGAAGAGCCGTTCTGCCTGGTTCTGCCGGAAGGTCAGCAGCCGGAAACACAGAACGTAGTGGGGACCAACATGGTCCACATCCAGGCTCACGTGGACGAACGCGCTCAGCGTCTGGTGATAACCGCAGCCCTAGACAACTTGTGCAAGGGCACCGCCGGTGCAGCTGTCCAATGCATGAACCTGACCTTGGGCTGGGAGGAAACCTTGGGTCTGCCGCAAGCGGCCGTCGCACCTTAGATGTCCGAATGCTTACGCGCATTCATACTGCTAGTCAATCTCGCTGGAACTTGAATTCCACTAAGACAAGGAGAAAATAGAAATGATCACCGCACCCGCAGGGTTTCTCGCAGGGGCAACGAAGGCTGGGATTAAGCCCTCGGGAAAGCCTGATATGGCACTCGTGGTTAACCAGGGGCCGAATTTCGACGCAGCGGCGGTGTTCACCCGCAACCGCGTGGTGGCCGCACCCGTGAAGCTTTCCCGCGAGGCAGTAGCCGATGGCACACTTCAAGCAGTTATTTATAACTCTGGCAACGCTAATGCCTGCAACGGCGAGCAGGGAGACAAGGACGCCGCGGCGATGGTTGCCGCTGTTTCCGAACACACGGGTATTCCTGTAGCCAACGTTGCTGCGTGCTCGACGGGCCTCATCGGAGAGCCACTGCCCATGGAGCAGGCCCTAGCAGGCATCGGGGTGGTTGCCGGGAATTTGGGTGCAGATAAGGCTCACGGTCAAGCTGCGGCAGAGGCCATCATGACCACCGATACCGTAATTAAGGAAGCAGTCGTCGAGTCCGACGGCTGGAGCATGGGCGCGATGGGCAAGGGCGTGGGTATGATGGCTCCCTCGCTGGCCACCATGCTGGTTTGCGTGACCACGGATGCCGTGGCCTCCCCGCAAGCATTGCACTCGGCCCTGCAGGCCGCCAGTGATCAGACCTTCAACACGCTCGATGTGGACGGTTCGACGTCAACGAACGACACCGTCATCATCCTGTCCTCTGGTGCTTCTGGTGTAGAACCGAGCCAGGAGGAGTTGGATGCAGCGGTCCTGGCCGTGTGCTCCGATATCGCGGATCAGCTCCAGGCAGACGCTGAGGGCGTGACCAAGCGCGTAAAGATCACCGTGGAGGGAACGAGCACCAATGAGCAGGCGCTGAACGCTGCGCGGACGTTAGGGCGCGACAACCTCTTCAAGTGCGCGATGTTCGGCTCGGATCCCAACTGGGGCCGCGTGCTCGCCGCAGTGGGCGTGGCGGATGCCGATATGGACCCGGAGAATATTTCCGTGTTCTTCAATGACCAGGCCGTATGCGTTAAGTCCACTGGTGCGCCCGGCGCGCGCAATGTTGACCTTTCTGGCGCCGACATTGACGTGCGCGTGGACCTCGGAACCGGAGGAAGCGGTACTGCCTTCGTGCGTACCACCGACTTGTCCCATGACTACGTGGAGATCAACTCCGCGTATAGCTCTTAGTTCTCACGGGGAGGAAGAATGCTTCAGGGATTAAGCAATGCTGACCGCGCCACGGTGCTCGCGGAAGCTTTGCCGTGGCTGCAGCACTACCGCGACAAGATCGTCGTCGTCAAGTACGGCGGTAACGCGATGGTGGATGACTCGCTCAAGGCTGCCTTCGCCGCCGACATGGTTTTCCTGCGCACCGTGGGCGCTAAGCCCGTGGTGGTGCATGGTGGCGGCCCGCAGATCAATGAGATGCTAGGCAAGCTGGGCATTGAAGGGGAATTCAAAGGTGGCTTCCGGGTGACCACCCCGGAAATCATGGACGTGGTCCGCATGGTTCTCTTCGGCCAAGTGGGGCGTGGGTTGGTCAACCTCATCAACTCCCATGGTCCCTATGCCGTGGGAACTTCCGGTGAGGATGCTGGGTTGTTTAAAGCCCGCAAGCGGCTCGTTGACGTCGACGGTGAGCCCACCGATATTGGCATGGTGGGGGACATTGTTAGCGTCGAACCTTCTGCTGTCATGGACATCATCGAGGCCGGGCGCATCCCGGTGGTGTCCACCATCGCTCCCGGAAATGACGGCGAGGTCTACAACATTAACGCGGATATCGCTGCCGGCGCGCTGGCACGAGCCCTAGGTGCCGAACGCCTGGTTATCCTCACCAATGTGGAGGGTCTGTATACCGATTGGCCCAACCGCGAATCCCTGGTATCGAAAATTGAGGTTGACAAGCTCAGGGCACTGCTCCCCGGCTTGGGTTCGGGCATGATTCCGAAGATGGAGTCCTGCCTCATGGCCGTCGAGGGTGGTGTGAGCGCCGCCCATGTCATCGACGGGCGTATTGCTCACGCCGTGTTGCTGGAGCTGCTCACTACGGGCGGCATCGGCACGATGGTGCTGCCCACTGATTACAACCGTGAGGACTACCCAGAAGGCACGATCTTTAGGAAGGACGATAACAAGTGACTGCGCAGACCACACTGACGCAACGGTGGGGACAGGTGCTGAGCAACACCTATGGCACCCCACCCGTGGCCATCGTATCTGGCAAGGGAGCCACGGTTACTGATGAAGACGGTAAAGAATACATTGATATGCTCGCCGGCATTGCAGTGAATTCGCTGGGCTATGCCCGCCCGGCCATCGTTGAAGCGGTGAGCACTCAGGTGGCGACCGTGGGGCATGTCTCCAACCTCTTCGCCAGCAAACCTGTCGTCGAGGCTGCCGGAAAGCTCCTGGAAAAGGTGGGGGACAGCGACGCCCGTGTCTTCTTCTCCAACTCCGGCGCGGAAGCCAATGAGGCTGCCTTTAAGCTGGCTCGCCTGACGGGGCGTCGCCGCATTCTCGCCGCGCATCATGGTTTCCACGGCCGGACGATGGGCTCTCTCGCTATGACGGGGCAACCTGCAAAGCGCAAGGCTTTCGAACCTTTCCCAGGCGGAGTGGAGTTCTACACCTACGGCGATATTGATTATTTGACCACGTTGGTGGAGCAAAACCCGGAGGATACCTCCGCCATCATCTTGGAGCCCATCCAAGGGGAGACCGGTGTGATTCCAGCGCCCGATGGATTCTTGAGCGCCGTGCGCGAGCTGTGCACCAAGCATGGGATCCTCATGATTGTCGATGAAGTCCAAACGGGTGTGGGGCGCACCGGCGATTTCTTTGCCTTCCAACATGAGAACGTCCTTCCGGATGTCATCACCATGGCCAAGGGCTTGGGCGCGGGTATGCCGATTGGTGCCACGATTGCCCGTGGTCAGGCTAAGGATCTCTTTACTCCGGGTTCGCACGGCACGACCTTCGGCGGAAATCCCGTCTCCTGTGCGGCGGCAGCGACGGTGCTGGAGCTTGTCGACGCCCCCTTCCTCGCCGACGTTAGCCGCAAGGGCGAGTGGCTACGCACCGAGCTAGCTCAATCTCCGGCTGTGCAGTCTGTCCGGGGCCGAGGGCTTATGCTAGGAGTTGTATTAAATAAGTCGGTGGCTAAGGACGTTGTGGCTGCGGGCCTGCAACACGGTCTTATTCTCAACGCCCCAAGTAGCGAGGTCGTGCGCCTGACCCCGCCGCTAGTGATTACCGATGAAGAACTCGCGCAGGCTGTGGAGCGCCTGCATAAGGTACTGGAGGATTTTGGATGAGCGTGCGCCATTTCTTGGCCGATGATGACCTCACACCGCAGGAGCAAGCGGAGGTCCTTGATCTCGCGCTGAGGTTAAAGAAGGACCCTTTTGCCGAGCGTCCTTTGGAGGGACCGAAGTCAGTCGCGGTTCTTTTTGACAAGACCTCGACGCGCACGCGCTTCTCCTTCGAGGCAGGAATCGCTCACCTAGGCGGCCACGCCATCGTCACGGAGACTAAGTCCACGCAGATGGGGAAGGGCGAGACTTACCAAGACACCGCAGCCGTGCTCTCCCGTTTTGTCGAGGCTATTGTCTGGCGCACCTATGCACACCAGAATTTGTTGGAGATGGCTGAAACTGCGACGGTCCCTATCGTCAACGCTCTGTCCGACGACCTACACCCCTGCCAGATCCTGGCGGATTTGGTGACCTGCCGCGAGAATTTCGGTGACCTTGCTGGCCGCAAGGCCGTCTACCTGGGTGATGGCAACAACAACATGGCTAACTCTTATATGTTGGGCTTTGCCACCGCGGGCATGGAGATGACGATCATTGCGCCGGAAGGTTTCCAGCCGCAGCCGGAATTTGTAGAACGTGCCCGCACGCGTGGCACGGTGACCGTGACTGATTCCCTTGATGCTGTCGGCGGCGCCGACGTTGTTATCACCGATACCTGGGTTTCCATGGGGCAGGAAGATGACGGCAAGGACCGTCGCACCCCGTTCCTGCCTTACCAGGTCACCCCAGAGGTCATGTCCCGTGCCAAGGAAGAGGCAATCTTCCTGCACTGTTTACCGGCCTATCGCGGCAACGAAGTGACCGCTGAGGTGATTGACGGACCACAGTCCCGTGTTTTCGACGAGGCGGAAAACCGCCTCCATGCGCAGAAGGCGCTGCTCGTGTGGCTTCTTGCAGCTCAGGAGGAGAACTAAGCGCATGACGACAACACCAACTACGCGCAATGCCCGCCAAGCAAAGATCTTGGAGATTCTTGACCGCACGCGGGTCACGAGCCAAGTCCAGCTCTCCGAGCTCTTGCTCGATGAGGGAATCGACATCACACAAGCCACCTTGTCGCGCGACCTCGATGAGCTGGGCGCCAAGAAAGTGAAACGCGATGGTGGCCGGTCCTTCTACGTGGTGGGCGGCGAGTTAGAGCAATTCGAAGACCAGCTCAACGGTCCGCGCGAGAAGCTGCGTCGCATGCTCGATGAACTCGTGGTCTCCCACGACTTCTCCGGCAACATCGCGATGCTTCGTACTCCCGCGGGCGCTGCCCAGTACCTAGCATCCTTCATTGATCGCGTGGGCCTGCCAGATGTGGTGGGTTGTATTGCTGGCGATGACACCATCTTTGTCCTTGCCCGTGAAGGACTAGGAGGCCGTGAGCTTGCAGAAAAGCTCACCAGCCGTACTATTTAACATTTATACGTAAGTCTGTATAATATAAATCAGTTCAATTTTTAGCACCTGTCTGTCTTAAAGGAGCAAACTACTATGACTGCACGCGTTGTGCTTGCCTACTCTGGCGGTCTGGATACTTCCGTCGCCATTCCCTACCTGGCCAAAATGACCGGCGGCGAGGTTATCGCTGTGTCCCTCGACCTTGGTCAGGGCGGCGAGGATATGGAATCTGTGCGCCAGCGTGCTCTCGACTGCGGTGCTGTCGAGTCCATCGTTGTCGACGCAAAGGATGAGTTCGCAGAAGAGTACTGCTTGCCCACCATCAAGGCGAACGGCATGTACATGAAGCAGTACCCGCTGGTGTCTGCTATCTCGCGCCCGCTCATCGTCAAGCACCTCGTAGAGGCCGCTCAGGCCCACGGTGGTACGCATGTTTCGCACGGCTGCACCGGCAAGGGTAACGACCAGGTGCGTTTCGAGGTTTCCTTCCGAGCATTGGATCCGGCACTGGAAATCATTGCGCCGGCGCGTGACTACGCCTGGACCCGCGATAAGGCGATTGCCTTCGCTGAGGAAATCGACCTTCCGATCGAGCAGTCCGCTGCGTCCCCGTTCTCGATTGACCAGAACGTGTGGGGCCGTGCGGTCGAGACCGGCTTCCTGGAAGATCTGTGGAACCCGCCGACAAAGGATCTCTACGCTTATACCGAGCAGCCGGACCTGGGCAATGCGCCGGACGAGGTGACCATCACCTTTGACAAGGGTGTGCCCACCGCTATCGATGGCAAGCCGGTTACCGTCCTTCAGGCCATCGAGGAGCTCAACCGCCGCGCCGGTGCACAGGGTATTGGCCGTCTCGATATGGTGGAGGACCGCCTGGTGGGCATCAAGTCCCGCGAGGTCTACGAGGCACCTGGCGCCATGGTTCTCATCAAGGCCCACGAGGCATTGGAAGATGTCACTGTGGAACGCGAGCTGGCCCGCTACAAGCGCCTCACGGACGCCCGCTGGTCCGAAGAGGTCTACGATGGCCTCTGGTTCTCGCCGCTGAAGCGCTCTCTGGATGCCTTCACCGAGTCCACCCAAGAGAATGTCACCGGCGATATCCGCATGGTTCTGCATGCCGGCACCGCCACTGTCAACGGCCGCCGCTCTGGTCAGTCTCTGTACTCCTTCGACCTGGCTACCTATGACACGGGCGATACCTTCGATCAGACTGCGGCCAAGGGCTTTGTTCAGCTGCACGGCCTGTCAACACAGATCTCCAACCAGCGTGACCGCGACGGCGGTTTCCCCACCGGCAAGTAAGCAAGCTCCGCCAAGGTCAAGGTAAGGAAACGATGCACAAGACTAACGAGGGCGCGTTGTGGGGAGGCCGCTTTTCGGGCGGCCCATCCGAGGCGATGTTTGCCCTGTCCGTATCCACCCACTTCGACTGGGTCCTCGCCCCCTATGATGTGCTGGCCTCCAAGGCTCACGCTAAGGTCCTGCACAAGGCCGGATTGCTGTCCGACGCCGACTTGGACACCATGCTCAACGGCCTCAGCGAACTAGGGGAGAAGGTTGCTTCTGGTGAATTCACCCCGCTACCGACGGACGAGGACGTCCACGGCGCGATGGAGCGCGGGCTCATCGACATTGTAGGCCCCGAGGTTGGTGGACGCCTGCGCGCCGGACGTTCCCGCAACGACCAGGTAGCCACCCTGTTCCGGATGTGGATCCGCGATGCTATCCGCGATATCGCGCTCCAAGTCACCGACTTGGTGGACGCTCTGGCTGGTCAGGCCGAAGCTCATCCGGATGCGATTATGCCGGGCAAGACCCACTCCCAAGCGGCGCAGCCAGTTCTGCTAGCGCACGAGTTGCTCGCACACGCCCAGCCGTTGCTGCGTGATATCGAGCGCCTCCAGGATCTGGACAAGCGTTTGGCCGTGTCTCCTTATGGCTCGGGTGCACTCGCTGGTTCCTCGCTGCACTTGGACCCGGAGGCTATTGCCGAGGAGCTCGGTTTCGACTCCGCCGCAGAGAACTCGCTGGACGGTACGGCAGCGCGGGATTTCGCCTCTGAAACGGCCTTCGTCCTTACCCAGATTGCCGTGGATATGTCGCGCCTATCCGAAGAGATCATCTACTGGTGCACCCCGGAATATGGCTACGTCACCTTGGATGATGCTTGGTCCACTGGCTCGTCGATCATGCCGCAGAAGAAGAACCCGGACGTACCGGAGTTGACCCGTGGCAAGACCGGCCGGCTCATTGGCAACCTCACCGGCTTGCTGGCAACGCTTAAGGCGCAGCCCTTGGCCTATAACCGTGACCTGCAGGAGGATAAGGAACCTATCGTCGACTCAGTGGCGCAGCTGAACCTTTTGCTGCCGGCGATGACCGGATTGGTCGAAACCCTGACCTTCCACGAAGATCGCATGCGCGAGCTCGCCCCGCGCGGTTTCACCTTGGCCACTGATCTGGCCGAGTGGATGGTGCGCCAAGGCGTTCCTTTCCGCGAGGCTCATGAGGCTTCTGGTGCGTGCGTGCAGATCGCAGAGTCCCGCGGCGTTGACCTAGTGGATCTCACGGATGAGGAATTGGCGGGCGTCGACAAGCGCCTGCTCCCCGAGGTCCGCGAGGTGCTGACCATTGATGGGGCAGTGGCATCGCGCTCTACTAAGGGCGGCACCGCCGGTGTCCGCGTGGTGGAGCAGCGCGAAAAGGTTCGCGAGCGTGCTCGTGGCGCACGCGACTGGGCGCAGACTCCGCTGCGCTAAACGCGCCAGCTTCTCTAACCGCATGGTCCTCCTGGCCATGCGGTTCTTTTCTTATGTGGGGGTGACGCAGAGCGCTCTTTTCTACTGCGTATAGTTGTCGTGCATCACAGCACGGGGGTAGGAGTGAGTTGCGTCTCATAGGGTTCCTATAACGTTTCCTTAGGGAATGCGAAGCTCCATCGCGTTCCGGATTCGGAAAGGACTATCCCCCTTATGACTGAAACACTTCGGCCGCCCAACGCGGAGTCTCATGAGAAAGAGAAGGCGGTCTATGCTTCGGAAGACCACGGCCTCCAGAAGGGGATGAGCAACCGTCAGCTGCAGATGATTGCCATCGGCTCTGCCATCGGTACTGGGTTGCTGCTCGGCACCGGCGGGCGCCTCCAAACGGCGGGACCCTTCCTGGCCGTCTTGTACTTGGTGTGTGGATTCTTCGGCTACATCATTTTGCGCTCGCTCGGTGAACTCATCGTGTACCGCCCGAGCTCAGGTTCTTTCGTCTCCTACGCGCGTGAGTTTTATGGCGAAAAGACTGCCTTCGTGACCGGTTGGCTCTACTGGGGAAATTGGGCGGCGACGTTGGTGGCAGATGGCACCGCAGTGGCCATCTACATCAAGTGGTTTGGGCAATATACCACGTGGCTTGACGCCGTCCCGCAATGGTTGCTCGCTCTCGGTGTGGTGTGCAGCATCCTGCTGTTCAACATGCTCTCAGTGAAGATCTTTGGCGAGCTGGAGTATTGGTTCTCCATGATCAAGATCGTTGCGCTGATCATTTTTATGGTGGTGGCGATTGGTGTGGTTATTTTAGGCCATCCGAATGGTGACCCGACTGGGTTTAGCCTCATTGCTGATGCCGGCGGTTGGCTGCCGAATGGTCTGCTTCCTGCGGTTATCGTCATTCAAGGCGTGGTCTTCGCCTACGCCGGCATCGAGCTGGTGGGCACCACCTCCGGCGAGACCAAGGACGTCGAGAAGCATATTCCGCGTGCGGTCAACAGCGTGTTGTTCCGCATCGTGGTCTTCTACTTCGGCAGCGTCCTGCTGCTGACCTTGGTGCTGCCGTATACGACCTACGTGGCGGAGGTTTCGCCCTTTGTGACCTTCTTTGAGACCCTCGGGGCAGGCTATGCGGCGCCCATCTTCCAGCTGGTGGTTATCACTGCAGCTATTTCCTCTCTGAACGCCGGGCTATATTCCACGGGCCGCATCATGTACAACATGTCCACCGCTGGATCCGGCCCTAAATTCGGTGCCCGCATGTCTAAATCCGGCGTTCCCTATGGCGGCATCGTGATGGCTGCCTTCGTCGGCCTCGCCGGTGTGTTTCTCAACTATGTCGTGCCGGAGATGGCTTTTGAAATCGTGTTGAACCTCGCGGCGCTCGGAACATTGGCGTCGTGGGCGGCAGTAGCCATGTCACACATTAAATTTGTGCAGCTGGCCAAGAAGGGTCGCTATACCCGCCCGACATACCGCTCACCATTCGGACAAGCCGGTGACTGGTCGGTGTTGGCTTTCATCGCCGTGGTCATCTTTCTCATGGCCTTCGATTACCCAATCGGAACTTTTGCCTTGGCTTCGACGCTGCTGCTCATCCCGGTATTCGCAGCCATGTGGTTTGCCTGGCGTGAGCGCATTTATGCCATCGCGGCGGAAAGGAAGGCCAAGCACCTGCCCACCTCGCGCTTCCCGGCTGCGCCGCAGACGGACCTTCACCCTAAGAACTAAGACAAGAATCAAGAGCGGAGAAAGAGATGAATCACGCAGTCAAGTTTGTTGATGTAGAAAACATGGCACGCTGGATACAGCGCGAGGGAGTAGAAAACATCATCACCGGTATGGTGGATTACCTTGAAGCGGACTATCGCGAATGGGAGCGCTTCGACAAAATCGCCCGAGTTGCCTCCCACACCCCGTTTGGCGTCATCGAACTTATGCCCACTTCCAACGGTAAGGAGTATTCCTTTAAGTACGTCAACGGTCACCCCTCCAATCCCGCGCGCGGATTCCAAACGGTTACGGCCTTCGGCGTGCTTGCCGACGTCGACAATGGCTACCCCACCTTCGAAGCAGAGATGACTCTGCTCACAGCGCTGCGCACGGCCGCTACCTCGGCCATGGTTGCCAAACACCTGGCCCGGCAGGATTCGAAAAGGATGGCCATGGTCGGGGCTGGTTCCCAGTCGGAATTTCAAGCACTGGCCTTCCGCGGAGTCATGGGGATTGATGACATAGCCATCTACGACATTGACCCACAGGCGGTAGAAAAGTTTAGGCGCAATCTTGAGCCGCTGGGCTTTAGTATCACTGCCTGCACGAGTGTCGATGAGGTGGTGCAGGGCGCGGATATCATCACCACCTGCACGGCGGATAAAGCGCAGAACCAGATTCTGGCTGAGCGCCATGTTCTCCCGGGCGTGCATCTCAACGCTGTGGGCGGTGATTGTCCCGGCAAGACGGAGCTGGAAAGCTCGATTTTGGACAAGTCAAAAGTCTTTGTTGAGTTTCCCGAGCAAACCCGCATTGAGGGCGAGATTCAGCAGAAGCCGGAGGATTTCCCAGTCGTCGAGTTTTATCAGGTACTGACAGGCCAGGCCACGGGCCGCGATAGCGAGGAGCAGATTACGCTTTTTGATGACGTCGGATTCGCTATTAATGATTTCTCTGCTCTGCGTTATCTACGTGATTCTGTTCGGGGCACCGACCTAGAGTCCGAGATTGATATCATCGCTAACCCTGAGGACCCGAAGGACCTCTACTCTTTGGTAGCGAACGTTCCTTCTCTTCTTTAAAGAACTGGGTGAGGCAGGACAGCGGGCTCCCGCTTTACCCCCTCACCCCCTTCCTTTACCCAGCAATGAGAAGAAGATCACTTTATGATTTAGATCATGAGCAGCACATCGTCGACGAAGCGTACTAAATCCTTCGTATTCGCCGCAGTGTTCATCGCCCTCGCCGTGGCCTCCCTCGTGGTGGGGCGTGGCGGAGATTCCCTGCCGAAGTTCAACTTTTTCAAGGACACGACCCTTGTCACGGGCGCAATTAGTCCAGAACTGGAAGCTACCTTTAAAGACCCGGCCATGCTCGAGGCTTTAGAGAAACACAACATCGAGCTCGACCTCGATGTTGTGCCGGCTCGTGACTTCGTTGAGCGCAGCAGCAGCGTGGACAAGGATTATGACTTCATTTTGACGGACCCCAATGGCGCTGCGTGGGTGTCTGACCTACGCAATACCAACCCGGAGTTGGCGGAACTGGATGAAGGTTCTCCGATGGTATTTGGCAATCAGTTGTTGGTGCTGGTGCATAGCGAGCTTGTAGAGGACATGAAGAACCACGACTTGGTCACGGAATCCGACAACCTAGCTTCGTTGAACGTAGAGACCTTGGTGGACATGTCCCAGGAAAACACTCGCTGGCGTGACATTAGCCCAACCTTCGGCTCGCCGCGTGTCGTGGATGTTGCAGTGCCCCAGGTAAGCCAGTCTTTTGCCGCATTGCGCTACGCCCGTGTCCTACGCACCGTTGGGGCGGATTACGCGGAGAAGAAGCTAGGACGCGATGACAAGGCGAAGATTGATGCGGAAGCTGATGACATCATGCGGGGTCTCGTAGCGGAACAAGGCTACAGTGAGACCACCGACCAGGGAATTCTCGATGCTTTTCTTCGGGTAGATAAGGGGGAGATGCCCATGGTCTTGGCAACTACCGATCAGTACGTGCGCCTGCTCCACGAGGGTGAGGACCTGTCCCGCTATACGTCCTTAGCCCTGAACCCACCGACGACGTTGACCAGCATCGTCATTCCTCGCACTGAGGAGGGAGCGCTGTTTGCTAAAGCAATGAATGAGGACGGCATCCCTGCGGTGATGGAGGGGCTCGGGCTCAGCACACAGGGCTCCGGCTTCAGCTCGAAATTTGATCCATCCAGTGATCACAGTATCCCCGTGGATGGCGGGGAATATAGCCAGCTGCGGTGGGCGGATTACGAGGAAATTCTGCAGGCAGTCGGATAAGGCTCCGCAGTAACAAGCATCAGGAAGGTTGTGAGGGAATGTTTCGGTCACTAAGAGTACTGCTCATCCTAGTGGGCACCATGGCGCTGACGGCCTGTTCGATGGGTGATCTGTTGGATGACTCTCAGAAACCCGGCGCTGGAAACTCATTCAGCGAGGGTCTCAGAATCGTGGCGGCAACGGAGCTCGAACCTCTGGAGCCCGTGCTTGCCGAAGCCTCCCAAGACCTCGGCTTCGACATCACCATGACCACCGAGGACGGAACGCTGGCGAATTCTCACACACTTAAGCAAGGTGGTTTCGAAGGGGCCTATGACGCGACGTGGTTTGCCACCAATCGCTATGCGCGCATTATCGGTGCAGATGGCCAGCTGGGAAGAGAACACAGCGTGGCGCGTTCCCCAATAGCTCTCGGCGTGCAGTCCTCTGTGGCACAAAAGCAAGGCTGGACCGGCAAGCAGCCGACGTGGCAAGAAATAGCTGACTCCGGAATAACTTTTGGCATGACGGATCCTTCTACCTCAAATTCGGGTTTCTCCGCACTATCGGCAGCAACGACTGCTTTTGCGGACACAGGACGCGCCCTCACGGAAAAGGACATCAGGCAATCCACTGGCAAAGTGCAGGAGCTCTTTGGCAACCAAACCCTGACATCAGGTTCCTCTGGCTGGTTGGCCGACCGCTTCCGCGAACACCCGGAGCAAGCCGATGCAATCTTTAACTATGAATCTGTGCTTTACCAGCTCAAAGATGACGGAGCAGACATAGAGGTGGTCATCCCCTCCGATGGAGTGATTTCGGCAGACTATCCGTTGTCTTCCTTGGCGAGCTCTTCAGACAAAAACGCAGAAGCAAAAGTACAGGCGCTTGCTGAGTGGTTTGCGGAGCATCCAGACAAGCTCACAAGCTTCCATTTGCGGGTAGATAATTCTGACTTGCCCGGCACTGTTTTTGAGCTGCCCTACCCAGCAAACGAGCAAACCGTTGATGCGCTGGAGGCTGCCTTTGCCCATGAACTGCGCAATCCTGGTAACACGGCATTGGTCCTCGATACCTCCGGCTCCATGGAAGGCGAGCGTATGGATCTACTCAAGAGTAGTTTGCTCCCGCTTATCGACGGCTCAGCTGACGGCACCCCAGATGGCGAAGGCCAAGTTGCCTTCCGAAATCGCGAGCATATCAAGCTGATTCCGTATTCTTCAGTACCCCAGCAACCGACTCGTGCACGCGTGGATAAGGATAAGCCGGCAACCACCAAGGAGCTTGCAGACCGCGTGGAACGCCTCGTTGCGGATGGCGATACCGCGACCTTCGAGGCCGTCCTGAATGCTTTCGATGAAGTGGATACCAGTGGCGGCGATATTGGCACCGTGGTGCTCATGACCGACGGCGAAGTTACACGTGGGCGCACATTTGCACAGTTCAAGGAAGCCTATGAGCAGCTGCCCGAGGATAAAAAAGAGATTCCGGTCTTTGTCATCTTGTATGGTGAAGCCAATATCCAAGAGATGGAAGAACTTGCTCAGCTCACTGGTGGCAAGACCTTTGATGCGCTCAACGGCGATCTCGTTGCCGCATTCGAAGAAATTCGTGCCTACCAGTAACCTAACTCCACCTTTCCCAGGAGGATCTGCACTACATGAACGCCCTGAACTCGCGAAAAGTTGTTGTCGGCGTTGCGGTTACCGCGCTCGTCGTTGTCCTCCATGTTTTAAGTGGCGGCGGTTTGGGCTTCCTGTGGCCGGTCGTCGCAATCTGCACCGGTATGGCTGCTGGATTCGTGACGCCGCCACGGCAAGAGAAGGTTCTGGAGCCACCAAAGGCAGGGGAAGGCGAGCTTATCCACACCTTGGAGGAAGTCCGGTACACCTTTACAGCGCACAAGCTTCCTAGTCCTGTCCAACGTGCGTGGGATACTTTCGATGAGTCAGCGGTGTGGGTGTTGGACAATTGGCACCGACTCGATGAGGCTCCTCACCAGCAAGCCCTCGTGCGCGACATGATTGAAGCACACTCCAAAGAGCTGGTGAGGTCTTACCTCGATGTGACAGACTTGGAGGATCCGGTTGCTGTCGAGGAGATGAGTGAATCGCTCAGCATCCTGGGCCGCGAAATGGAGCAAATCAAGGAGGCGATTTCCCAGAACTCGGTCCGCAAGCTGCGCAATCATTCCATGGCGCTCAAGCTCGAATATGGTGGGACCCTTCCTTCTTTGGAATCTAGGGAAGTGTAGGCTTAGCGCTTATGAGTCTCGATTCGCAACTGCTTGACATCTTGGTGTGTCCGCAGGATAAAGGTCCGTTGAAGTATCTGGCCGAGGAACAGGTCTTGGTCAATGAACGCCTTGGCGTGGCCTATCCCATTGAGAACGACATCCCCGTCATGCTGGTGGACCACGCTACGCCGTGGCCGCGGCAGAACTAGATCTCAAAAGAACGAATCGATTTTCAAAGGAGCCTTCATGAATATCATTGATGAGCTGCAGTGGCGCGGCCTCATTAACCAGTCCACCGACCTCGATGCACTCCGTGAGGCCTGCGAAGAACCCATCACGTTGTACTGCGGTTTTGACCCGACAGGCGATTCGCTGCATGCCGGACACCTCGTACCGATGATTATGCTTCGCCGCTTCCAGAAGGCTGGTCACCATCCGATTGCCCTGGCAGGTGGCGCGACGGGCCAGATCGGTGACCCGCGCGATGTAGGGGAGCGCACCATGCTCTCGCAGGAGACCATCAACGACAATATGGTCGCCATTAAGAAGCAACTGCGTCAGTTCATTGATTTTGAGGGTGAGAACGCCGCCACCATGGTCAACAATGCTGACTGGACTTCGAAAATGACCGTGATCGATTTCTTGCGTGATGTGGGTAAGAACTTTTCTCTCAACACCATGCTGGACCGTGACACCGTCAAGCGCCGTTTGGAGTCTGATGGCATCTCGTACACCGAGTTTTCCTACATGCTCCTGCAGTCCAATGACTATGTCCATCTGCACGACGAGTTTGATTGTGTTCTGCAAATCGGTGGTGGTGATCAGTGGGGCAATATCGTTTCGGGCGTCGATCTCAACCGACGCGTCAAGGGAGCCAAGGTGCACGGCCTGACGGTTCCGCTCGTGACGGATGCCCAGGGACAGAAGTTTGGTAAGTCCACTGGTGGCGGAAAGCTCTGGCTCGATCCGGAGAAGACATCGCCTTACTCCTGGTACCAGTACTTCCTCAACGCGGGTGACTCCGTGGTCATCGACTACTTGCGGTGGTTTACCTTCCTCAGCCAGGAAGAAATCGTTGAGTACGAGCAGAAGGTTGCCGAGGAGCCCTTCCGTCGTGAGGCACAGCGCCGCCTGGCGCAGGAAATGACCAATTTGGTCCACGGTGAGGAAGCCACGAAATCCGTTGAGCTTGCCGCACAGGCCTTGTTCGGTAAGGCGGAGCTTGCTGAATTGGACGAGCAGACACTGGTTGGTGCGCTGTCTGAGACCACTGTCGCTGACATTGCTGCTGATGAGCCACGCACGATTGTGGACCTGTTGGTTGCTTCTGGCCTTGCCGATTCCAAGGGCGCAGCTCGTCGAACCATCAAGGAGGGCGGTGCATATGTCAATAACCAGCGCATCGAGTCTGATGATTGGGAGCCAGCCGCCGAGGACTTGCTGCACGGTGCGTGGCTTGTGCTTCGTCGTGGCAAGAAGAACTTTGCTGGTGCCAAGCTCAACTAGTTAGGCCCGCCATCGGAGATCCTGCAGTGGTTAATCCCGTCGCATAGTGCGGCGGGATTCGTCGTTTTCCGGTGAGATAGCGCTGTAAGGCCGCAAAAGGACCAAATATAGACGTTGACCAGCGGATTTGGTGTTATATGGAGCTCTGCGTATATTTATCGAGGTCGCCGCGAGAAGCTGGTGACACGGAGATTAACTCCCAGTTGACAAGATTCAAACTTGTTGGCTAGAGTGTGAACTCCAGCCGCTCAGGGCAGTGAATAAAAAGATTCAGTGCAAAGAGTGTGCGGATGATGTTTGAGAACTCAATAG
>NZ_KV811688.1:0-80935 GCF_001813175.1 Corynebacterium sp. HMSC069E04
AAACGGAACAAAACCTGGGACACTTCAGGGTGAAGCGTCAATCACGGGCACGGGGCTATATGCGCTACAGGTGTTGGGGCGGACGGACTCACGTTATGGGAAGGGAGGAAGTTGACCGCCGGGAAGAAGATGCCACTGGCGTGCGGGGAAACGCTGGCCTCGGGCGCACGTTCTGGGTGCCGAAACGGAACAGGAAAAGCCCCGCGAGGAAGGGGCTTGGAACCTTAGGCGCTTGTAGGGCCCAGCGGCATGGTGCGCTTGTGGGCGCCGCCGCGCCAGAGGGTTTCGATGCGCTCGCGGGCGTCGTCAGGCACGTCCTTGCCCTCGAGGTAGTCATCGATGTGGGTGTAGGTGACGCCGAGAGCTTCTTCATCAGAGAGCAAGGGGCGGTCATCCTCCAAGTCAGCAGTTGGTACCTTCTTCCACGTGGAATCCGGTGCGCCGAGATGTTTCAGGAGTTGAGCGCCCTGGCGCTTGTTGAGCCCGGCGAGAGGCAGGATGTCGGCAGCGCCATCGCCCCACTTGGTAAAGAAAGCTGTGACGTTTTCGGCGGCGTGGTCGGTACCGATGACTAGCGCACCGACCTCGCCGGCTAGCGCGTACTGTGCAGCCATGCGCAGACGCGCCTTCAGGTTGCCTCGATTGAAATCCCTCAGAGAGTCTTGTTGCATGGCGTTGGCGACGGCGTCGTCGAGAGCTGTGGTGGTCTCGGCAATGTTGACGGTGAGGGAGTAGTCAGGCTCGATGAAGTCCAGAGCGATCTGTGCGTCATCCTCGTCGGCCTGCACTCCGTGGGGAAGGCGCACGGCCCAGAAATGTGCGCCGTCGACGCGGGCCACCGCCAGCTGTGCCAAGCGTCCGGCCAGGGTGGAGTCTTGGCCACCAGAGATGCCCAGGACAAAGCCCTTCGCACCGGTGGCGCGAAGATAGTCCACCAAGAAAGCGACGCGGCGCTCAACCTCTTCTGCTGGATCGATACGGGGTTTTACGCCGAGGGCCTTGATGATGTCGTGCTGGAGGTCTGAGGATTCATGTGACATGACGCCCATGGTAGCCGCCTGCGACAATAGGAACCCGTGAACAAAGATACTTACGTCATGATCGTCGCAGGCGTAGCCGCCCTGGGCGGCCTGCTCTTCGGATATGACACCGGAGTGATGTCTGGTGCCCTTCTCTTCGTGGGGCCGGAATTCGGCATGTCCGCCCACGAGGAGGGGCTGGTGACCTCGATGCTGTTGGTTGGCGCGGCAGTCGGTGCGCTGGCAGCTGGGCGTGTGGCGAGCGTAATCGGGCGGCGTCGAACCCTCATCGCCGGCGGACTCATCTTCGTGGCTGGTTCCGTGTGGTGTGCGCTTGCAAACTCAGCTGCGGAACTTGCTACCGCCCGCACATTCCTTGGCGTGGCGGTGGGCGCGGTGTCCATCGTCTCCCCGATGTACATCTCCGAAATCACCCCGGCGGCTGTGCGGGGCCGGATGGTCTCCCTCAACACGCTCATGATCGTCGTCGGGCAGCTACTCGCGTACGGGGTGAACTCGCTGTTGGCTGCAAGCGGCAGCTGGCATTGGATGCTCGGGCTGGCCGCGGTCCCGGGTGGGGCGCTGGCGCTCGGCATGGTGTTACTCCCCGATACCCCGGCGTGGCTCGTGGCACAAGGTCGAACGCGCGAAGCTGCCGCAGTCAGCGCTCGGGTTGGCGCGCGGGGAGCGGAGTTGGAACATAGCGCGCGGCCGAACACGGGTGAATGGCGAGCTTTGCGACGCCACCGCTGGATGCGCTGGGCCATCGCGCTTGCCATGCTCATGGGCCTGACCCAGCAGATTACGGGTGTTAACGCCATCGTGTACTTCGCACCCACGATGATGAACCAGGTGGGTATTTCCACCACCAACTCGGTGTATACGTCGATGGTGATTGGTGTGGTGTCCGTCGCGGCGTGCCTAGTGGGCATGCGCGTGGTCGACCGACTGGGGCGCCGTCGGTTGTTGCTAGCAGGATTAAGCGGCAACGTTGCGTCGCTCCTGGTCCTCGCTGTGGCTTATCACTTCGCCTATGATTCCACGCCGCTGGCTATGCTGGCGCTGACGTGCATGGCGGCGTTCATTGCCTTCCAGCAGGCGGCGGTCTCCCCGGCCACGTGGCTGCTCATGTCAGAAATTGTGCCGCCCGAAGTTCGCGGCTTGGGCATGGGAATCGCCGGGCTGGCGTTGTGGGTGAGTAACTGGGCGGTGGCGCAGTTCTTCTTGCCGGTGGTCGAGTGGCTCGGCGGCTCGCTGGCCTTCGGAATCTTTGCGGTCTTAGGCCTCGTCGCGGTGGGGTATACCCGCGCACTCGTTCCGGAAACGGCGGGGAAGAGCCTCGAGGATGTTGCCGAACAGCTTCGCTCCCGCTACTCCGAAAGCTGAGTGTTTTGGTTATGGCGCGCGCGTGGGGTAACATTTTTCCTCGTGTCATTGCTGGGTGTCTGCCCGGCTGTGCTTTGAACTAATCAATCGCATCAAGATTGCGCATAACGAAAGGAGCGCCCGATGAAGGTTCGCAAGTCGCTTCGGTCGCTGAAGAAGAAGCCGGGCGCCCAGGTTATTCGCCGCCACGGTAAGGTCTTCGTGATCAACAAGAAGGATCCGCGCTTCAAGGCTCGCCAGGGCTAAGTCGTACGGACTCGCACCGCCCCCTTCAGCATGCTCATAGCTTGTTGGAGGGGGCGGTTTCCTTTTGCTGCCTCGCCCCGGGCTGAAACTGTCTCTGTGAGCTTAAGGAGTCTTTCGTGCCAGTGTGCGGGAGGCGAAAACCGGGGCCCGAGTGGTGTTTGTCACAAACTAGGTGAATCTTCGGTGAACGAGCAGGGAATATCACCCGTGTAGTTACCGCCGTGGCAATCGGTGAAGTGATGGGGTGTCAACATGTGGGGTCGGGGCGGGTTACATCCTGGGAATATCACCCTTGTAACTACTACATATAGTGCTAGTTGCGGGGTGTGAGCACAAAGTATAGTGTCGTTGATGTTGCTTGAGCGGCGGTTCTGCACCGCTGTTCAAAGCTTTAATATGGGGCTACTAAGCGCCCTGCTGGTATCGAATTCAACAGTCACTCCGCGTGTAGTGCCGAAGGAAGCTGAAGGAACGTCACATGAGCATCACCCTCTACACCAAGCCCGCTTGCGTCCAGTGCAACGCCACCAAGAAGGCTCTTGACCGTGCTGGTCTCGACTATGAAACGGTGGATATCAGCCTGGATGATGATGCCCGTGACTACGTCATGGCTCTGGGCTACGTCCAGGCGCCGGTCGTTGAGGCTCACGGTGAGCACTGGTCCGGTTTTCGCCCTGACCGCATCAAGGCTCTCTCCGTTATGGCGGCGAGCGCCTAGGGAACAGCCATGTTGGTCGTGTATTTCTCTTCCGCTACGGAAAACACCCACCGCTTCGTCGAGAAGCTCGGCCTTCCCAGCGCCCGCATCCCGCTGCGTCTCAGCGATGAGCCCCTCACCGTGAATGAACCCTACGTCTTGATTTGTCCGACGTATGGGGGAGGGACATCGATGAGCGGGCACAACACCCGGCCTGTTCCCAAGCAGGTCATTCGTTTTCTGAATGACGAACACAACCGCAGCTTCATCCGCGCTGTCGTAGCCGGAGGCAACAGCAACTTCGGCAGTGACTTTGGCAAGGCCGGCGACGTCATCGCCGCCAAGTGTAAGGTTCCTTATGTGTACCGCTTCGAGCTTCTCGGAACCGAGGAAGATGTCACAATTTGCCGTGAAGGCCTCTTGGCCAACGCGGCTGCTTTAGGTTTAGCCGCCTAAAGCCTCATTCCTATTATTTTGTCTCTCCATTTCGCCATAGCAAAGAAAGGCCCGTGAACGTCGTGACCACGCAATTGGGTAAGACCGTCGCTGAACCTGTGAAGCCAGAGGAGCAGCTGGATTACCATGCGCTCAACGCACTTCTGAACCTGTATGACGAGAACGGCAAGATTCAGTTCGACAAGGACCGTGAGGCCGCGAACCAATTCTTCCTCCAGCATGTCAACCAGAACACCGTCTACTTCCATGATCTGGAAGAAAAGATGCGCTATCTGGTGGACAACAAATACTACGAGCCGGAACTGCTTGAGCAGTACGACTTTGATTTCATTAAGTCCCTGTTCAAGCGTGCCTACGCCTTCAAGTTCCGTTTTAAGACCTTCCTGGGTGCCTACAAGTACTACACCTCGTACACGCTGAAGACCTTCGACGGCCGCCGCTACCTCGAGCGCTTCGAAGACCGCGTGTCCATGACCGCACTCTTCTTGGCGGATGGTGACACCAAGGTGGCTGAGCACCTTGTAGATGAAATCATGACCGGCCGCTTCCAGCCGGCTACCCCGACCTTCCTCAACGCCGGCAAGGCTCAGCGTGGCGAGCTGGTGTCCTGCTTCCTGCTGCGTATCGAGGACAACATGGAGTCCATCGGCCGCTCCATTAACTCCGCTCTGCAGCTGTCTAAGCGCGGCGGCGGCGTGGCCCTGTTGCTGTCCAACATCCGTGAATCTGGCGCGCCCATCAAGCACATTGAGAACCAGTCTTCCGGCGTCATCCCCGTGATGAAGCTGTTGGAGGATTCCTTCTCCTACGCGAACCAGCTGGGTGCTCGCCAGGGCGCTGGTGCGGTTTACCTCAACGCGCACCACCCGGACATCATGAATTTCCTCGACACCAAGCGCGAGAATGCGGATGAGAAGATCCGCATTAAGACACTGTCGCTCGGCATCGTGATCCCGGATATCACCTTCGAGCTGGCGAAGAACAACGACGATATGTACCTGTTCAGCCCGTATGACGTCAAGCGCGTCTACGGCAAGGCCTTCGGCGATATTTCCGTTACTGAGCACTACGAAGAGATGGTCGAGGATCCGCGTATCCGCAAGAAGAAGATCAACGCTCGCCACTTCTTCCAGACCGTTGCGGAGCTGCAGTTCGAATCCGGTTACCCGTACATCATGTTCGAGGACACCGTGAACCGCGCGAACCCGGTCAAGACCGGTCGCATCAACATGTCGAACCTCTGCTCGGAGATTCTGCAGGTCAACTCCCCGTCGGAGCTCAACGAGGACCTCACCTACAAGACCTTGGGCAGCGATATTTCCTGCAACCTTGGCTCCCTGAACATTGCCGCCACCATGGATTCCCCGGACTTCGCGCTGACGGTGGAGACTGCTATCCGTGGTTTGACCGCGGTGTCGGATAAGACCGCCATCAACTCTGTTCCTTCCGTGCGCAAGGGCAACGATGATTCCCATGCCATTGGCCTGGGCCAGATGAACCTGCACGGTTACCTCGGCCGCGAGCACATTGAGTATGGCTCCGAGGAAGGCTTGGACTTCACCAACGCCTACTTCGCCGCCATCATGTACGCCGCGCTGCGCGCCTCCAACAAGCTGGCCCGCGAACGCGGCGAGTACTTCAGCGAGTTCCCCGAGTCTGACTACGCTAGTGGCGAGTTCTTCGACCGCTATGATCCGGCTGACTTTGCTCCCCGTACGGAGAAGGTCAAGGAGCTCTTCGCCAAGTCCTCGATCCACACCCCGTCGGCAGAGGAGTGGGCGCAGCTGAAGGTGGACGTCGCCAAGCACGGCATTTACAACCGCAACCTGCAGGCGGTGCCGCCGACCGGATCGATTTCCTACATCAATAACTCGACCTCTTCGATCCACCCGATTGCCTCTAAGATTGAGATTCGTAAGGAAGGCAAGATCGGCCGCGTCTACTACCCGGCGCCGCACATGGACAACGACAACCTGGAGTACTTCAAGGACTCCTACGAGATCGGCTACGAGAAGATCATCGACACCTACGCCGAGGCCACGAAGTACGTTGACCAAGGTCTGTCGCTGACGCTGTTCTTCAAGGACACCGCCACTACCCGCGATATCAACCGTGCTCAGATTTACGCTTGGCGCAAGGGTATTAAGACTCTCTACTACATCCGTCTGCGTCAGATGGCGCTGGAGGGAACCGAGGTTGAGGGCTGCGTTTCCTGCATGCTCTAGTCTTTATTCGCACGCGCCTCAATGAGAATGGCGCGTGCGATTTTTTCTGCCTCGGGGGAGTCACCGCGGTGGATTGCCTCCGCTAGATCGAGGTGGAGCTGTGCGGTGCCGGCCGTGGGGTTGCGCTTGCGGGAACCATAGAGGGAGCGCCCGCGCACCATGGATAGGAGATAGGGGCTTAGCGCAGTGAACATTTCATTGCCTGAGGCATGGAGAACCATGGCGTGGAAGCGCAGATCTGTGGCGAGGTGCTCGCCCACGCGCCGCGTTGGCGTGACCTGAAGTCGGTGGGCCAGCTCCAAAATCTCTTCCTTATCTTCTGGGGAAGCGTGCTGCGCGGCTAAGCCCGCGGCGACAGGCTCGATGGCGAGACGCAGATCATTAAGAGAGGTGCGCTGGCTATCGCGCGATTTCTCGGATCCTAAACGCCAAGAAATGATTGCGGGATCGTAGACCGCCCATTCACTGATGGGGAGCACTGTAATACCTACTCGGCGTGACGAGGAGACCATCCCTAGGTGCTCGAGCGCGCGCATGGCTTCGCGGGCTACGGTTCGGGAAATACCGAAACGCGCGCAGAGATCAGTGAGCGTAAATCGATCACCGGCTGCCAGCGTGCCGCTGACGATGTCCGTGCCCAAAGCGTCGAGCACGGTACTGAGGAGGGGAGCGGAGGAGTCAGTCATTCCATCGAAACTTGGGGTCATGAGAACAGGACTTAAGTATAAAACACGCTGGAATTTTGGCCCCTAATTTTAGCGGGTACGATGGCACCGAACCCCAAAATTACTAGCAAGACGAGGTGACGTGCGTGTCTCACGAGTACGACGATTACATCGCTAGCCACGAGGCTCCGGTGAAGGCAATTAACTGGAATACCATTCCGGATGAGAAGGATCTTGAGGTGTGGGATCGCCTGACCGGTAACTTCTGGCTCCCGGAGAAGGTTCCGGTGTCCAACGACATCCCGAGTTGGAAGACGCTGACGGAGAAGGAGCAGGAGACCACCATGCGCGTCTTCGCTGGCCTCACCCTGCTCGATACCATTCAGGGCACCGTGGGTGCGGTCTCGCTGCTTCCCGACGCCGTCACGCCCCACGAGGAGGCCGTGTACACCAACATCGCCTTTATGGAGTCCGTCCACGCGAAGTCCTACTCCAATATCTTTATGACGCTGGCGTCGACCCCCATGATCAACGACGCCTTCCGCTGGTCTGAGGAGAATGAAAACCTCCAGCGCAAGGCTAAGATCGTCATGTCCTACTACGAGGGAGATAACCCGCTGAAGAAGAAGGTAGCGTCCGTGCTGCTGGAATCCTTCCTCTTTTACTCTGGTTTCTTCCTGCCGATGCACTTCTCGTCGCGAGCAAAGCTGACGAACACGGCCGACATCATCCGCCTCATTATTCGTGATGAGGCCGTTCACGGCTACTACATCGGCTACAAGTTCCAGCAGGGCTACAAGGAGCTTTCGGAGCCGGAGCAGGAAGAGTTGAAGGGCTATGCCTTCGACTTGCTCTACGATCTCTATGAGAACGAGATTGACTACACCGAGGACCTTTACGATGAACTGGGCTGGACCGAGGATGTGAAGCGCTTCCTGCGCTACAACGCCAACAAGGCGCTGAACAACCTAGGTTTCGAAGGTCTCTTCCCCGCGGATGAAACCCGCGTGTCCCCAGCGATCCTGTCTTCGTTGTCTCCGAACGCCGATGAGAACCATGACTTCTTCTCTGGCTCCGGCTCTTCCTACGTAATTGGCAAGGCCGAGGAAACCACCGACGACGACTGGGACTTCTAAGCCCTCCCTGTCGGTACCGCGCACCTCCCGAGAGGATCAACCGAAAGTTTGATTCTTTCAGGGGGTGCGTTTTTGGCTTTCCGGGGCCTACAGCACCGACCTTCTGTGTTCTATATCACCGAGCGTTAAGGTGCGCTGCGGCGGGTCGGCCGCGTACAAGGGGTTATCTGCTCCAAACGGGGCTAGCGAGGGCGGTGGAAAATAACAGAGCGCTGGAAATTTGGCCCTGAGGTGGCCTAATATAATGCGAGTAAACCTAGGTGTTTGATCGCTGAGCGTGTGGCGCGTGAAAACGCGTGATACCGATGTGGTTAAACGCTTGTTCTTCAGGAGGATTTTATGACCGCTGTGGCGCCACGGCTCGACGATTACGTCGCGCCTACACGTCCGGAGCCGACTGGTAATGCAAAGACCGGTTCCAAGGCGTGGACGTTGCTAACCACCACCGACCACAAGCAGCTGGGCATCATGTACATGATCATGTCCTTCAGCTTCTTCTTCCTCGGTGGCTTTATGGCTCTGCTTCTTCGTGCTGAGCTTTTCACCCCAGGACTGCAGTTCCTGTCCAACGAGCAGTTCAACCAGCTGTTCACCATGCACGGCACCGTTATGCTGCTGCTGTTTGCAACACCAGTGGTGTGGGCGTTCGGTAACTACGTTCTGCCCCTGCAGATTGGTGCACCGGATGTG
Source organism: Corynebacterium sp. HMSC069E04 (assembly GCF_001813175.1). Taxonomy (NCBI): domain Bacteria; kingdom Bacillati; phylum Actinomycetota; class Actinomycetes; order Mycobacteriales; family Corynebacteriaceae; genus Corynebacterium; species Corynebacterium sp. HMSC069E04. The sequence continues at coordinate 8,521 of NZ_KV811688.1, forward strand.
GCCTTCCCGCGTCTGAACGCTTTCGGTTTCTGGATTACCCTGACCGGCGGCATCGTGATGCTCGCGGGCTTCTTGACCCCGGGCGGTGCTGCTGACTTCGGCTGGACCATGTACGTGCCGCTGGCTGACTCGGTTCACACCCCGGGCATCGGCGCTGACATGTGGATTGTTGGTGTGGGTGCTACCGGTGTCGGTACCATTGCTTCCGCCATCAACATGATCACCACGGTTCTCACCCTGCGTGCGCCAGGCATGACCATGTTCCGTCTGCCGGTCTTCACCTGGGCTGTCTTCACCGCTTCCATCATCGTGCTGATGATCTTCCCGCTGCTGACCGCCGCAGCGCTGGGCGTTCTCTATGACCGCAAGCTGGGTGGCCACATCTTCGATTCCGCCAACGGTGGCGGCATCCTGTGGCAGCACCTCTTCTGGTTCTTCGGCCACCCGGAGGTTTACGTCCTGGCACTGCCGTTCTTCGGCATCATCTCCGAGATTGTTCCGGTCTTCTCCCGTAAGCCGGTCTTCGGCTACATTGGCCTCGTCTTCGCTCTGCTGGCCATCGGTGCACTGTCCATGGCTGTGTGGGCTCACCACATGTTCGTGACCGGCGCCGTCCTGCTGCCGTTCTTCTCCTTCATGACCTTCCTCATTGCGGTTCCGACCGGCGTGAAGTTCTTCAACTGGGTCGGCACGATGTGGAAGGGTCATATCACCTGGGATACCCCAATGATCTTCGCCATGGGCTTCCTGACTACCTTCCTCTTCGGTGGTATGACCGGTATTATGCTGGCCTCTCCGGCGCTGGACTTCCACCTTGCTGAGTCCTACTTCCTGATTGCTCACTTCCACTACACCCTCTTCGGTACCGTGGTCTTCTCCGCCTTCGGTGGTCTGTACTTCTGGTTCCCGAAGATGACCGGCCGCATGCTGGATGAGCGTCTGGGCAAGATTCACTTCTGGCTGACCTTCATTGGCTTCCACGGCACCTTCCTGGTTCAGCACTGGGTGGGCAACATGGGTATGCCGCGTCGTTACGCTGACTACCTGGAGTCTGATGGCTTCACGGTCTTCAACCAGATTTCCACCATCTTCTCCTTCGTTCTCGGCGCATCGGTTATCCCGCTGGTGTGGAACGTCTTCAAGTCCTGGCGCTACGGTGAGATCGTCACCGTGGACGATCCGTGGGGTTACGGCAACTCCCTCGAGTGGGCTACCTCCTGCCCGCCGCCGCGCCACAACTTCGTATCCCTGCCGCGCATCCGTTCCGAGCGTCCGGCCTTCGAGCTGCACTACCCGCACATGGTCAAGCGCATGCGCGAGGAAGCACACGTCGGGCACTAAGCACTCACTAGCTGAGTACTCCTGAAAACGCCGCCTCCCCATCACCGCGATGGGGAGGCGGCGTTTGCCGTAGGTGGAGATTCCAGGATCGCGGTGTGCGATAATGAGGCCCGTGGATAATCAAAGTGAACAAGTCTTCGCCGTTGTCACCGCCTCTGGCCCCGACAAGCCCGGCGTATCGGCCGCCTTCTTCCGAGTCCTGAGCTCCCACAACGTCGAGCTCGTCGACGCCGAACAGGCTATTTTTTCCGGCCGTATCTCCCTTTCTGCGTATATCCGGGTGCAGGCCTCCAGCCTCGAAGCGCTCGAGCAGGGCCTACGCAACACGTTGAGCATTTATGCCCAATCCATCAACGTGGATCTTCGGGAAGAGGAGGCAACCTCACGGCCGCGCTCCACGCACGTCGTCGTGGTGCTAGGACGCCAGCTCAACGCCAGCCACATGTCGGCGATTGCCAAGGAGCTGGCCAACCTGAACGTCAACATCGACCGCATCCGCGGTCTTTCTACCTACCCGCTCAACGGTCTCGAGCTCTACATCACCATTGAGGGAGCTTCCGACCCAGTCCGCGCAATGCTGGCCCGCTTGGCCACGGAGCAGGGCGTCGACATCGCCATTGAGCGCTCCGGCCTGCAACGCCGCTCAAAGCGGCTTATTTGCTTTGACTGCGATTCCACCCTCATCACCGGCGAGGTTATCGAGATGTTAGCCGCCCACGCCGGCAAGGAGGCAGAGGTTGCCGCCGTGACGGAGCGCGCTATGCGCGGTGAGCTGGACTTCGAGGAGTCTCTCCGCGAGCGCGTCGCCGCCTTGGCCGGGTTGCCGGAATCGGTGATTAAGGAAACCGCCAACGATATTCGTCTGACTCCAGGCGTGCGCACCACCATCCGCACGCTCAAGCGCATGGGCTACCGCGTTGCGGTGGTGTCTGGCGGCTTCATTCAGGTCCTCGAGGATCTAGCTAAAGAGCTCGACCTCGACTACGTGCGCGCCAATACCCTCGAGATCGAGGACGGCAAGCTCACCGGCCGGGTCATCGGGGACGTCGTGGACCGTAAGGCCAAGGAGATGTTCCTGCGCGAATTTGCTGCGGATTCGGGCCTGAGCATGCGGCAGACCGTGGCGGTTGGTGACGGTGCCAACGATATCGACATGATCTCCGCTGCCGGTTTGGGCATCGCCTTCAACGCCAAACCCGCACTGCGAGAGGTTGCGGATACCTCGGTCAACCATCCGTACATGGATGAAATCCTGCAAATCCTGGGCATCCCCATGGAGGAAGTCGCCAGTGAATAACCTCCGCGAGGCCCACCGCCGCCTCGTGGCCGCGTGCAGCGAGCGGAGCTGGCGGGATGATCCCGAGGACCCCAACAAGCCCGAGACCATCCAGGCGATGCAGATAGCGCTCAACCTGCCCAAGCAAGACACGCCCACGCGCACGGAGGTGCTGGAGGCAGCGGCGCGGGGTGTGGTCAAGCTCTGCCTCGACGATCGGGCCGGGCAGGATGGGGCCTTCGCCGAGGCCTTGGGGCAGTGGTACGGCCACCGCATCCGCAAGGTGGCCCGCCGCGCGCGCAACAAGGCGTGGCGCGATGTACAGGCTCTGCCTGGGGTCACTGTCAATGACCGCGCGCGTGTCTTCGTCCCCTCGGCGGTACAGGATGTGCACCCGCTCGTCGCCAAGCTGCAGATCGGCCATACTGATCTCCCGCAGGATGAGCCGGGCCCCGCGCTTGCCGACGACCCCGTGATCTACATCGACTCATCCCTTGCCATGAGCGCCGGAAAGGCTGCGGCGCAAGTGGGGCATGGTTCAATGCTGCTGGCTGCGGCAATGAGCTTCAAGGAAGTAGAGGACTGGGCAGCGCGGGACTTTTCGCTTTCCGTGCGCGAACTCGGCACTGCGGACTTTGCAGCGGCATGCGCTCGCCCCGGTGCTGTTGTGGTGCACGACGCCGGCTTCACCGAAGTTGCCCCAGACTCAGCTACGGTCTGCGCGCTGCGCCGCCCCTAACGGGCTTCGACTAGGCGCTGGAGAGCCCCGCGCACGACTTGCGGGTCGCTCGTGGGCCACATCTGTGGCATCGAGGCCCTCAAGTAGGAGCCATAGCGCTTGGTTACTAAGCGGTTATCCAGTACTGCGACGACGCCGCGGTCGTTAGCAGAGCGCAGCAAACGGCCCGCGCCTTGGGCCATAAGCAATGCAGCATGCGTGGCGGAGACTTCCATGAAGCCGTTGCGCCCGGCGGCCTTCGCGGCCTCGGTGCGAGCCTGCATGAGGGGGTTATCCGGGCGCGGGAAGGGAATGCGGTCGATGAGGACCAGGGAACAAGCAGGACCCGGTACGTCGACGCCCTGCCAAAGGGTTAGCGTGCCGAAAAGACAGGAGTTTTCGTTCTTCGTGAACTTGTCCACGAGAGCGCCGATGGAGTCCTCGCCCTGGAGGTAGATATCGAAGGGGAGCGTGGGCTTGAGTTCCTCGGCTGCCTGCTGCGCGGCTCGCCGCGAGGAGAAGAGCCCGAGCGTGCGCCCGCCCGCAGCCATGATGAGCTCGCGGATCTCCTTGAGCGTCTCGGGGCTGAGGCCGTCACGGCCCGGCTGCGGTAGGTGCGACGCGGTATATAAGATGCCACTGCGCGCGGGGTCGAAAGGATAACCCACATCAAGGCTGTCCCACGTGCCCTTCGGCAGGCCCCACTGCGCGGCCATGGCGTCGAAGCGCCCTCCCAAGGCCAGCGTGGCGGAGGTCAGCACCACGGTTTGTTCGCCGAAGAGCTTTTCGTGCAGCATCCCGGCGATGGAGAGCGGGGCCACGGCGAGGGTGTCGTTCAGCGTGCGGTCATCGCGCTCCAGCCAGACTACGTCGGCATGCGCGGCGGGGTCACCGGTAGCGAAAACGTCAAGGATGCGAGCGATGGCTTCGACGAGGCTAGCGAGGTGATTGGCCAGGTTCTGGCGCTCCGCAGATTTTTCCGGGTCTTGGGACTGCTCACCCTCGGGGGCGCGGGCGATGGTGTCGCGGCAGTCGGCCAGCGTGTCCGCCACGCTCATGAGTTGCTGTTTGGCTTCCTCTGGCAAGTCGGTCCAGCGGCCTGGCGCGAATTCTCCGAGGAGTTGACTCAGCTCGTTGGCCTGCTCAGCGAGGCGTTGGTCCTTGCCGTTGGCGCCGAGAGACTTGGCGCGGCTGGCCGCCATCTTCAGCGCGCGCCCGGTGATTTCGGCGGTAGAAACCGAGGTGATGCGGCCATCTAGCTCGTGGGCCTCATCGATGATGACGACATCGTGTTCCGGCAGGATATTGATGTCTGCTACTGCGTCAATGGCGAGCAGCGCGTGGTTGGTGACCACGATATCGACGTCCGCCGCGCGGCGTCGCGCGAGTTCCGCGAAGCAGTCCTCGCCGTGCGGGCAGCGTGTGGCGCCGAGGCATTCGTTCGAGGTGACGGAGACTTGCCGCCACGCGAGGTCGGGCACGCCCGGTTCCAAATCCTCACGGTCACCCGTCTCGGTGTCTTCCGCCCATTCATAGACACGTTGGACGTGGCGGCCGAGGTGGGAGACCGAGTCTTCGTCGAGTAGCGCGTCCTCATCCTCCAGTTCGGCGGCGCGGGACACCTTGTTGAGGCAGACGTAGTTGGAGCGGCCCTTCATGATGGCGAAGGTGGGCTTCTTCTCCAGGTGCGGCTCGAGGGCCTCGGCCAGACGCGGAAGGTCCCGCTCCACGAGCTGCCGCTGCAGCGCCAGCGTGGCGGTGGAGACGATCACCGTGTGTCCGGTTCCTTGCGCGTGGCGGAAGGCGGGCACGAGGTAAGCCAGGGACTTACCCGTACCAGTTCCTGCCTGCACAGCGAGGTGGCGTTCCTTTTCTAACGCGGTGGTTACGGCCTCCGCCATGCGCACCTGGCCGGCACGCCGCGCGCCGCCGAGGGAAGAGACTGCGGCGTCGAGAAGGTCAACCGTTGTGTCGTGCATGTCAGGCAGTGTAGTCGGTCGCCTTCGCCGTGCTTCTTAAGAGCCGAAGCCAACGAAGCGGGTGGGAACCGCAGGCTCGTCGCGGGTGAGCGCTAGGCCTTCCCATGGCAGGGTGGTGATGGCCTGAGCCAGATACTCGCGGGATTCTTCGAGGGTAGGCAGGTTGTCGAGGATTTCGCCGTCGCGCATGAGCGGTACCGTCATCTCGCGGGTGCGCAGCGTGCCCGTGTCTGGGTCCTCGGCGGAGAAGGGGAGCACGAGCTCCTCGACGGCCACCCCCGAGGAACGGTAGGTGCGCAGAGAGCGCTTAGCCCCGCCCTGCGATTTCTTCGAGGAGGAGCGCTTGGCTACTGGGTGGCCATCAACCTCGACGACCTTGTACACCATGCTGGCGGTTGGCGCGCCCGAGCCAGTAACCACTGAGGTACCCACGCCATAGACATCGACGGGGTCGCCGCGCAGGCCGGCGATGGCAAACTCATCGAGGTCGGAGGAGACCACGATTTTGGTGTTGTGGTTGCCCAAGTCATCGAGCTGCTTGCGCACGCGACGGGTGACCGCGGCCAAATCACCAGAGTCGATGCGCACGCCGCCCAACTCGGGGCCGGCGACGCGCACGGCGGTTTCTACGCCCTTGGTGATGTCATAGGTATCCACCAACAGGGTGGTATCGACGCCGAGCGTTTCGATCTGCCCGCGGAAAGCCGCCTCCTCGTTGGGGGTGCCGTCCTCGTTGACGTGCGCCAGCGTCCACGCATGCGCCGCAGTGCCGGAGACCGGAATGTCGTAGCGGTAGCCGGCTTCCAGGTTGGAGGTGGCCTGGAAACCTGCCAGGTAGGCGGCGCGGGCAGCGGTCACGGCAGCGTATTCGTGAGTGCGGCGCGAACCCATCTCGATGATGGGGCGGCCATCTGCAGCCACCACCATACGTGAGGCCGCAGAAGCCACTGCGGAATCGGAATTCATGATGGACAGAATCACCGTTTCCAGAATCAGGCATTCACCAAAGGTTCCGCGCACGGTCAACAGGGGCGAATTGGGGAAGTAGAGCTCACCTTCGCGGTAGCCATCGATGTGTCCAGAGAAGCGGTAATTGGCCAGGTATTCCTTGGTTTCTGCATCAAGGAAGTCCATCTCTGCCAGTTGTTGGGCGGTAAAGCGGAAGTCCCGGACTGCGCGAAGTACGCGTTCGGTGCCGGCCACGACACCATAGCGCCGCTCGTTGGGGAGGCGGCGGGCAAATACCTCGCAGGCCACTTGGCGGTGCGCGGAGCCATCGCGCAACGCTGCCTCCAACATGGTCAGCTCGTATTTATCCGTAAGGAGAGCCGTAGAACGATCGCTAGGTCCGAACCCAGAATCCTGGGTGTTGTCTGAGATAGTAGTCACATCGAAGATGCTACTCAGGGAGCTCTGAAAAATCAGCTCTTCTATTCCTCAAGCTGAATGACAACGTAGACCTCACCGTCGTTATAAGCCACTCCAACGGCTGCAGTGGACATCCGGCGATCCCGCAAAGCAGCCACATGGTCGGGAGAAGCAAGGAAGGCTTCCATGAATTGATAGCCGCTAGCCTCCTCCAAGGGCAGGTGGTGCTGAACCATCTGCACATTTTCTTCGGCCGAGTCTTGCGTCTTGGTGACGGCGTTGCACTCTGCCTTTTCGCGGGCTGCGGTTTGGCGGTCGATCCAGGGCACCAGTGGGGCTTGGCCATCTTCCTTGCGCCACTCGTTGAGCCCCTCCATGAGCTCCTCTTGGATGGTGGCGAGCTGGCGTTGGACGGGAACGTCGGGAAGCTCGTAGTCGCACGCCTCCGACGTCGGGGGTTCCGCATCCGTCGAGCTGCCGTCGTCCGACGGGTTGGTCAGGCTAATCACGGCAGTGACGAGCGTGCCGCCGAGGACGAGCACGGTGAGGATGCGCTGCAGGAGGAGCACGACATCCTCCTTCGCCGGTTGGCGTCCCGCGAGAATGTCAGTAACGGCTGGGGGAAGGGTGAAAGAATTCATCGGTGCCACCTGGAAACGACAATCAGGTCAGAAGTTGATGACAGTATAACCGCTCGCTACCGGAAAAAATTTGGCTAGGGTAGAGGACATGAAAGCGCACAAAGAAACGTCCGCGGGTGTGGTTATGAGTTCGCCCATGGCCACCCCGGAGCTGGATGAAGCGATTGAGGTCGACGTCGCCACGAGCGAAAACCTGCCGTGGATGTGCATTGTTTGGGATGACCCAGTCAACCTAATGAGCTATGTTTCCTACGTGTTCCAGACTGTGCTGGGCTATGACAAAAAGCGCGCCAACGAGCTGATGATGCAAGTCCATACCGAAGGTAAGGCGGCAGTCTCCTCAGGTGAGCGTGACAAAGTCGAAGCCGATGTGAAGAAACTGCAAGTCGCCGGCCTGTGGGCCACGATGCAGCAGGCAGGATAAGAGTATGCAGGCTTGGAAAAAGAAAAAGTCCTTCATGCGTGGCGCGCAATACACGACTGTTTTCGAGCCCATGGAGCGCGAAGTTTTAGGTGATCTCACCGCAACCGTCTCCGAGGCCATCATTGCCCGCGCACAATCGGCCCCCAAGGATGAGCTGGCGGACATGCTCGACATGCCCACCGGCCACACCGAAGCACCGGAGGATCCATCGCTGGCCCGCCTTTTCCCCGACTTCAAGAAGGCAGGGGATGAAGAGTTCGACGGCGATAATTCACTGCTGCGTTCGCTGCACGAAAATGACATCGCGCGCGCCAAGCTGGAAAACCTCCAAGTGATTAACACCGCGCTGGGGCCCACCGGCGGGGTAGAGGTGGCTATCAGCGAGGAAGAAGCACATGCCTTCCTCGCAGGGCTCAATGACCTGCGCCTCTTCATCGCCGCCGGGGACGTGCCGGAGGATACCCCTGGAGCGGACCGCGATACGCTCGTGGAATGGCTGGCGTTCTGCCAGGATTCGCTGCTCGACGTCATCATGGATTAGCACCGTGCAGACTCTCCCCGACATGGGCTTTTCTGTCGGTCACGTCACGCGTGAGGACACCGGCGTCACCGTCGTTTACTGCGGTGAACAAGGTGCCGTGGCTGGCGTCGATGTGCGCGGCGGAGGCCCCGGCACCCGCGAGACGGATCTGCTGGAGCCGCACAACACGGTTGAGCGCGTTCATGCTCTTGTCCTTGCAGGCGGTTCGGCCTTTGGGCTGGCAGCAGCGGATGGTGTCATGCGCGGGCTTGAGGAAGCGGGAATTGGTTTCCCCGTCTTTGGGGAGGAGAGCCCCGGCCCCCGCGTACCCATCGTGCCAGGCGCGGTCATTTTTGATCTGCTCGCTGGCCCACAGCGCCCCACGGCGGCAGATGGTCAGGCGGCTCTACGCGCCGCGTTGGCAGGGCACGACGCTACGAGCGGCAGCGTGGGCGCAGGCACCGGCGCCTGCGCAGGCAAGATCAGAGGTGGGGTGGGGACCGTGCTTATCGATGTCTCCCCGTTCACCGTCGCCGCGGTTGTTGTAGCCAACCCGGTGGGGCAGGTGATTGATGCTGAGACTGGGCGTTTGTTTGGCGCACCGGACGCGCCGGCCGTGGACGCTAAGCGGTTTGCCGCGGCCCGCAGCCTGGCTGAATCTTTCGCAGAGGCTTCTCAACTAAACACCACCATTGGCGCGGTGTTGACCGACGCCCCGTTAACCAAGGCCCAAGTAAAACGTCTTGCTTTAGCGGGCCACGACGGCATTGCCCGGGCGGTTCGCCCGGCGCATTCTCCACTGGATGGAGATACGCTTTTTGCCGCCGCCTCCGGAACACAACCTGCGGAGCAGGGGATCGGCGCTGCGGAGTTGGCGTCGTTAAGCGCCGCCGCTGCCGACGCAGTGGAGGCAGCCATCGTCGAGGCTGTGGTGAGCGCCACCCCGGGGCTGGGTTTGGAGGCGTATTCCTCGCTGCGCGCTTGCTAAAGTTGGAGTCATTATGACGACGAGTGGACCTTTTGGCCAGCAGCATTCGCATGGGCCCAACCCCTTCCGGCCCCGCCCGGCAGCCCCCGGGGCGGGGCAGCAGCCTGTTCTCAACACGGGGGATTCGAAGAATTACACTCGGGCTGGACGCCTGAAGACGGCAGCGTCTTTAACGGTGGGCTTCCTAGTCGCTGAGTGGGTTATCCACATCATCAACTTCCTGTTTTTTGGCAGCGAGCTGGGTCAATACGGCATACGCCCACTGGATTTTAATGGCATCTGGGGGATTTTCACCGCTCCGCTACTCCACGCGAACTTTGAGCACCTCATCGGAAATTCACTGCCCGGTGCCGTCTTTTGTTTCCTGATCGGCCTCTCAGGCCGCAAGGCATGGTGGGAAGTTACCATCATCGTGGTACTCATCGCTGGCATCGGCACCTGGCTGTTGGGCGGGCCGGGGACCTCGCATATTGGTGCCTCGGGCATGGTGTATGGCTGGCTGGCCTACCTCATCGTTCGGGGAATCTTCAACCGTTCCCTGGGTCAATTTCTCGTCGGCGTGGGGTTGGGCTTTGCCTATTCCGGTCTCATCTGGGGCGTGTTGCCTATCTATGAAGGAGTCAGCTGGCAGGGGCACCTTTTCGGTGCCATCGGTGGCATCGTCGCGGGAATGGTGATCACCTCCGATGACCCGATTAAAAAGGTTAAGCCCGCGCCCGAAGGAGTAACGCGCTAATGCCTGATGCAACATCTCCCATCGGGATTTTTGACTCGGGCGTGGGTGGCTTGACCGTTGCGCGCACCATCATCGAGCAGCTTCCCGACGAATCCATTATCTACATCGGCGATACCGCCCATGCGCCCTATGGCCCGCGCTCCATCGCCCAAGTGCGTGAGCTGTCCACCGCGATTGCCGATGAGCTCGTGGAGCGCGGCTGCAAGATGCTGGTGATTGCCTGCAACACCGCGACGGCCGCCTTTTTGCACGACGCCCGGGAGCGCTATGACATTCCGGTCGTGGAGGTTATCCGTCCGGCTGTACGCCGTGCCATCGCCACCACCCGCAACGGAAAAATTGGCGTGATCGGCACGGAGGGCACCATCAATTCAGGTGCTTATCAAGATCTTTTTGCCGTCAATCCGAATGTCGAATGCGAGGCGGTGGCCTGTCCTGATTTCGTGAATTTTGTCGAGCGCGGCATTACGGCTGGGCGCCAGATCCTTGGCGTGGCGGAGGGCTACCTGGCGCCGTTGCAATCGGCGGGCGTCGATACGCTCGTTCTTGGCTGCACACATTATCCGCTGCTGACGGGCGTCATCCAGCTCGCCATCGGAGATAACGTCACGTTGGTGTCTTCGGCGGAGGAGACTACGAAGGATGTCCTACGTACCCTCACAACCACGGACATGCTCGCCCCAGCGGGACAGGTGCCCACCCGCAGTTTCGAGTGCACCGGTGATCACGCGGCCTTCGAGCTCTTAGCCACGCGTTTCTTGGGACCCAAGATTTAGTCCTAGTGAAGATGTACAATCGACCCAAATCCCGCATCCCCCGTTGTTTCGTGGAACTATTGAACGCATGAAGCTGACCATCCTAGGCTGTTCCGGCTCGGTGCCCACCGTGGGTAATCCGGCCTCTGGCTATCTCTTGTCTTTCCCCTCTGCTCCGTCCATCATCATGGACTTGGGCCCGGGTACGCTTGCACGCCTGCAGGAACTTCAGGATCCTTGCGATGCACACGTGGCATTAACTCATCTTCATGCCGATCACTGCCTGGACTTTCCGTCTTTGATGGTGTGGCGGCGCTTCCACCCCACAGCACCCGCGGCGTCCCGCAATTTCTGCCTCGGGCCCAGTACTACCGAAACCCACCTGGGCCGCTTGTCCTCTGATGCTCCGGACGGGGTGGATGACATGAGCGATACGTTTGCGTTCAGCCCCTGGGTGGACCGCGAGCGCCAGCTTGTTGACGATGTCTATATCACCCCCTTCCGCACAGTTCACCCGGTCGAGACATACGCCTTGCGGGTCGAACACACTAAAACCGGTGCAACCTTGTGCTATTCAGCTGATTCGGCTTATACGCCCGCGCTCGTCGAGGCTGCCCAGGGCGTGGATGTTTTCCTCTGTGAGGCCGCTTGGGGCGAGACCTCGGAGGACAAGGCTCCAGACATGCACATGTCGGGGGCAGAAGCTGGACGCCTGGCGCGCGAGGCAGGCGTGAAGAAGTTGGTGCTCGTTCACCTGCAGCCGTGGGGTGATGCTGCGGCAACCTATGAAGCAGCGGCCCGTGAGTTCGACGGTGAGATCGTCGTCGGTGCCGCCGGTATGGAGCTCGACTTTTAGCACGCGCGGTAGGGTAGGAGGCATGACTGATTTCACTCGTGCCGATGGTCGCGCGCTCGACCAACTCCGTAGCGTCCGCATTACCCGCAACTTCACCACCAATCCGGCTGGGTCGGTCTTGGTGGAGTTCGGCAACACCCGAGTTATGTGCACGGCTTCCGTGGAATTCGGGGTGCCGCGCTTTAAGAAGGATTCCGGCGAGGGCTGGTTGACAGCCGAGTACGCGATGTTGCCTTCGGCCACCCACGATCGCATGCCGCGCGAGTCGATGAAGGGCAAGGTCAAGGGCCGCACCCACGAGATTTCCCGGCTGGTGGGGCGTAGCCTGCGCGCAGCGGTTGATCTCTCCGAACTGGGGGAGAACACCATCCAGCTGGATTGCGATGTGCTGCAAGCAGACGGCGGCACACGCACGGCGTCGATTACCGGCGCGTATGTGGCGCTGGCTGATGCGATTGCTTACCTCAAGGAGGAGGGCGTCGTCCCGGGCGAGCCGCTGCTGGATCCTATTGCCGCTGTTTCCGTCGGCATCGTCGACGGTCACGTGTGCCTCGACCTGCCCTATGAAGAGGACTCCCGCGCGGAGGTTGATCTCAACGTGGTGATGCAGGAGGGCGGAGACTTCGTCGAGATTCAGGGAACCGGTGAGCACGGCCTGTTCGGCCGCGCGGAGCTTAACGACATGTTGGACGTGGCCCAGGCAGGTTGCGCCCAGCTTATCGACGCTCAAAAGGCGGCCCTCGGATGGTAAAGCTTCTCGTCGCTTCGAATAATGCCAAGAAGCTTAAGGAGCTGGAGAAGATTCTCGCTGATGCCGGCATCGCGGGCATCGAACTGCTCCCGCTGTCCGCAGTGGAAACCTACCCGGAGCCTGTGGAAGACGGCCGCACCTTTGCCGATAACGCGCTGATCAAGGCGCGCGCCGGGGTGCAGCACACCGGTTTGGCCACGATCGCGGATGATTCTGGCCTCGCGGTGGAAGAACTCAACGGCATGCCGGGTGTGCTCTCCGCTCGGTGGTCGGGCGGTCACGGAGACGATGAAGCGAATAACCAGCTGCTGCTAGGACAGATGTCCCATGTACCCGCTGAACGTCGCGCGGCTGCCTTCGTGTCGGTCTGCGCGTTGGTGACTCCGGATGGGCAGGAACACGTGGTGGAGGGCCGCTGGACTGGCTCCTTGCTCACCGCCCCACAGGGCGAAAATGGCTTTGGTTACGATCCCCTCTTCCAGCCCGAAGGCGAATCCCGCTCTGCCGCGGAGATGTCCCCGGAGGAGAAGAACGCTGTCTCGCACCGCGGCCGCGCGCTGGCGCAGCTGCGTGAACCCCTAGCGGCGCTTGCCGGCCAAGCCTAAGCATCCGCCGGGCCATGACCGCAAGCCCCGGCAACAGCCAAGCCGTGACCGCAATCCCGGTATCCGCGAGCTGGGCTGGCTTGCCGAGCGCTGTGACGACGAGACCCCCGCACGGAAACCGCGCGGGGGTCTGACTATGTGCGCCCGGTGAGACTTGAACTCACACGTCATAAGACACTAGAACCTAAATCTAGCGCGTCTGCCAATTCCGCCACGGGCGCGGATTTAGTTGCTGCGGAGCGCTCTTTGCTCCACGCAACGTTCACTAGCCTACAGGGCAGCAGCCCATAGACGGAAATCCACTTTTCCGGGCGTGGTGGGTAGGCTGTTGAGAGTGAGCACCAACCCAGCACCGAAAAAGCGGATGAAGGTTCGATGGTGGCACATCGTCCTCATCGTGATCTTTGTCGTGCTCTTTTTATTCCTTGCTTATTGGCAATGGACGCGGTTCCGCTCCGGTTCGGGAACCTTCCAGAACTTGGGATACGCCTTCCAATGGCCGCTGTTCGCGGTATTTGTTGTTTACGCTTACCGCACTGCCATACGCTACGAGAATGAGCGAATTGATGCCGAGAACGAAGCACTCGAGCGGGGAGAAGAGCCAGCCCAGTATGAGGCAGAGAGCGTGCGCGCGGCCAAGGAGCACACCGCGACTAAAATCGACGAGGATTTCCTACCGCCTCGCCCACAGATTGATGTGGACACCTTTAACGCTATGAACAAGCAGCGCCGCCGTCGCGGCACTGAAGAGGAGTATTAATGAGCAACTCAGTCAACAACGCTGTCCATCCTGACCGCCAGGCGCGTATCCGTGGCCCGCTGAAGTTCTTTTCCATTGCCGCCACTATCACCGGTATTTTTCTTCTCATTCTTGTTGCGCGCATGATTCTGCAATATGGCGTGGGGATGGAGATGCCATCCTGGGCCACGCTCATCGCCCAAGCACACGGCGTGGCCTACATGGTCTACCTCGTGTCCATCCTGGTCCTCGGTCCGCGTGCCATGTGGCCGGTAAGCAAGCTTTTCACCACGGCGCTTGCCGGCGTTGTTCCATTCCTGTCCTTCTGGATGGAGCACAAGCGCCGCACTGAAGTTGTTGAGCAGTTCCAGCTGTAGGTAGGTATGACGAGCCGCAAACTGAGCACCACACTTATCGCGATTGTGGTGCTTCTTTCACTCGCTTGCGCTGGCTTGGGTGTGTATGCCGTACGCCAGCCGAACGAGATTTATAGCGCCCCAGTTCAGTCCACTAATACTCAGGTGGTCAACGCAGTCGAACGTGAAGAGCAAGTGGTCTTGCTCAGCCTGGGCATCCAGGGGCTGGCGGAGAAATCCTCTGTCGGCGAAGTATTTGGTGTACGCGTCCCGTGGACCGACCGCACCCAATTTGTGCAGTATTCCTACAAAGCCAAGCTCGGTATCGAAGGCAAGGATGTGCGCGTCACTGAGACCGGCGAGCATGCCTACACGGTCCATATCCCGGACTTCATTTTTATCGGGCATACCGATGAAGAGTTTAAGACCGCAGTGGAAGATAACGGCGTGCTCAGCTGGACCACCCAGCCACTCGACGCCGCCTCGACAGTGTCAGATGTCCTCAGCACCGATAAGAAGCGCAAGGACATCAACGACAACCGCGAGCTCCTGCAGGACCAAGCCCGCCGTTTCTACGAGGGCATCATCCGTGGCGTTGACCCCGAGGCCCAGGTCACCATGGAGTTCAGCTAATCCTCACTCTGAGTGCCCTCTTTCGTGGAATGAACTACATCTACGTGGAATGAACTACGTTCATTCCACCTCCGTGAACTTGCGGTCCCAATAAGCCCGCACCGGGTTAGCGTCCGCAAGGAGGATATCGAAGCGGTCATTGGCAATCTCGATGATTTCGCTCAAGACCACGCGCTGTTCCAGCTCATCCGAGTTGGACAAGCGACGCACGCCCGCATCGATGACACGATCGGCCGAGTCATTGGTGTCTAGGTACGCCACAAATGGCATGTCGAAGCGTTCGCGGTAGGCCTGTGAGACGTCAATAAGCTGCTGTGTCTGAACGTCGTCGAGGTCATCCAGAGCCAAGGAACCGCGGTCAGCAGAGATAGTGGCGGCGGTGTCGGAATCAGCGAGCAGTAGCTCATCCATCGCCGGGTAGTCGTGGATCAGGGCACGGCGCTGCTCGCCGGGGGCAGTGAGGACCGTGACCTGGATTGCTTCGCGCAGCTGGCTGACATCCTGGAAGGGGCGCAGCTCCCAGGCGGCTTCGAGCGGCCAGGTTTCGTTGTTGAAGAGCGGGCGCAGCGCACTGACGAAGCTGTCGCGGTCCATGTCGTTGAGCTCCTTGAGCGAGACGCCGGCGCCGTCGAGACGGCTGACATCATCGCCAGACTGCGAGCCGACGTGGAAGAAGAGCAAGTTGAGCAAAATCGCCGTGATAGCGCCGATGGACATTCCGGAGGAGACAAAGATCTGCGCCCACTCCGGGAAGGCGGTGGCCACGTCCGGCTTGAAGGTAACGAGCATGGCCAGTCCCAGCGCGGTGGTAACGATGGCGGCGTTGCGGCCATCACTAATGTCTTCCTTCGCGATGGTCTGCAGGCCCGCCCACGCAACGTTGGCAAACAATGCGAGGGAGGCGCCGCCGAGCACCGGGGAGGGAATAGCCGCCACAACAGCTGCGGCCTTGGGCAGCAGGCCCAGAATGATCATGAAGCCCGCTGCGGACACGGCTACCCAGCGGGATTTCACACCAGTCAGGCGAACCAAGCCGACGTTCTGCGCGAAGCAGGTGTAGGGGAAGGAGTTCATCACGCCACCAAGGGTGGTGGAGAGACCATCGGCGCGAATGGCGCGCACCACGTCATCGCGCTTGATGCGCTTCTTCACAATCTCACCGGTGGCGAAGACATCGCCGGTGGTTTCCACCATGGTGATGATCATGACGATGATGAGGGAAAGAATCGCCATGATGTCGAACTTCGGCATACCGAAGTAGAAAGGTGTTGTCATACCGATGGCATCGGCTTCACGCACGCCGTCAAAGGACGTATCGCCCAGTGCGAAGGCCACGCCAGTACCGATGACCAAACCAAGCAGCACAGACAGAGTACCCAGGAAGCCGCGGAAGAAACGCTGCACGATGATAATGATGGTGAGCGTGCCGAAACCATAGAGCAGATCGCGTGCGGCCGGAACCCCGTCCGCGTAATTGACAAAGTCATTTGCTGAGACCGCCAGCAGCGACGTTCCCATCACCAGAAGCACGGTGCCGGTGACAATTGGGGGGAAGTACTTGAGCACGCGTCCAAAGACCGGCGCAGCAAAGAAAGTAAAGATACCGGCAGCAATAATCGCGCCATAAATCGTCGGCAGCGGCTGGTCACCAGCGCTCATGCCGATGGCAATGATCGGGCTTACCGCCGTGGTGGTCACACCCTGGATGATGGGAAGGCGGACACCGATGTGCTTGCCGACGCCCACCGCCTGGATCAACGTCGCCAGACCACAGGTCAACAGGTCTGCATTGATGAGGTGAATCGTGGTGGCCTCATCGAGGCCCAAGGAACCAGCGATAAGCAGTGGCACGATGACCGCGCCGGCATAGAAAGCGAGAACGTGCTGGAGTCCGAGTGCCGCCAGCTTGGGCGCCGGCGGGACCACATCAACGGGGTGGGTTGGGGCAGTGGCAGGGCTAGCGGTAGCGGCGGTGTGAGACACGCAAAGAGCTCCTTGCTGAAGGGCGAGATGAGGATACTGCGCATAACAATAGAGTGCGGCGCGGACAGGCACCAAGAACTCGCCCGAAAGGTGTGGGAAAGGCCACGTCAGGGGGTGATTTACCCCCGCATCCAACCGTACGGCCGTTACCTATGAGAGAGCTGACCTGTGTGGTGCTAAAACCAGCCCGTTCGGTGGCGCGGGGCACGCATGTGCCGATGTGAGGTTATGCGTTTGTCCCCCTACTATGGGCTACAGAGAGGGGTTCGGTGACGATACGTGTTGACCGAATTGCCCGTGAGCCGAAGTCACCTACAACCCTTCTGCGACTAAGTGTTTACGCGTCGTGTGAACTATGAAGGGAGTCAATATAGTGACCACCGCAACGGAACAGTCTGTGCAGTTCGAGGCATGGAAGGGCTTTGAGCCCGGCCCGTGGACTGAGAACATTGACGTTCGTGATTTTATCCAGCGCAACTACACCCCTTATGACGGGGACTCTTCCTTCCTCGCTGGGCCCACCGAGAAGACGCAGCGCGTGTGGGAGCATTTGGAGAAGAACTATCTTTCCGTCGAGCGCCAGAAGCGCATCTTCGATGTGGATACCCACACCCCGAGCGATATCGATGCTTTCCCGGCTGGGTATATCTCCGAGGATGATGACGTCATCGTCGGTCTGCAGACGGATACTCCGCTCAAGCGCGCCATGATGCCCAATGGTGGATGGCGCATGGTCAAGCAGGCCATTAAGGAAGCCGGCAAGGAAACCGATCCGGAGATCGAGAAGATCTTCACGCGTTACCGCAAGACCCACAACGATGCGGTCTTCGATATCTATACCCCGCGCATCCGCGCAGCGCGTTCCTCCCACATCATCACCGGCCTGCCGGATGCTTATGGCCGCGGCCGTATCATCGGTGACTACCGCCGCGTGGCTCTCTATGGCGTGGACTACCTCATCGCCGAGAAGGAAGCATCCAAGAGCGCGGTGGGAGACCTCGGTTTCTCCGAGCACTGGGCCCGCTACCGTGAGGAGCACGCCGAGCAGATCAAGGCCCTGAAGAAGCTCAAGATCATGGCTGAGTCTTATGGCTTCGATATCTCGAAGCCGGCGAAGACTGCCCACGAAGCAGTGCAGTGGACTTACTTTGGCTACTTGGCCTCCATCAAGTCCCAAGACGGTGCAGCGATGTCCATCGGCCGCCTTTCCGCCTTCTTCGACTGCTACTTTGAGCGTGATTTCGCCGCAGGCATCCTCACTGAGGAAGATGCTCAAGAGATCATCGACCAGCTGGTTCTCAAACTGCGCATCGTGCGCTTCCTGCGTACCGAGGACTATGACCAGATCTTCTCCGGCGACCCGTACTGGGCAACCTGGACCGATGCTGGTTTCGGTACGGATGGCCGCCACCAGGTCACCAAGACCTCCTTCCGCCTGCTGCAGACCCTGATTAATCTGGGCCCATCACCGGAGCCGAACATCACCATCTTCTGGGATCCGCAGCTGCCGGCGGGCTACAAGGAATTCTGCGCCCACATCTCGATTGAGACCTCCTCCATCCAGTACGAGTCCGATAAGCAGATTCGTGACCAGTGGGGCGATGACGCCGCGATTGCGTGCTGCGTGTCCCCGATGGCCGTCGGCAAGCAAATGCAGTTCTTCGGTGCCCGCGTGAACGCCGCCAAGGCCCTGCTTTACGCCATCAACGGCGGTCGCGACGAGGTCAGCGGCAAGCAGGTTGTGGATGGCTACGAGCCTATCCAGGGTGATGGCCCGCTCGACTTTGACGAGGTCTGGCAGAAGTACGAGGAGATGTTGGACTGGGTCGTCGGCACCTACGTTGAGGCTCTGAACATCATCCACTACTGCCACGACAAGTACGCTTACGAGTCCATTGAGATGGCGCTGCACGATTCCGATATCGTGCGCTCCATGGGCTGCGGTATCGCCGGCCTGTCCATCGTGGCTGACTCGCTTTCCGCCATTAAGTACGCCAAGGTCTACCCGGTGCGCGATGAGACCGGCCTCATCGTGGACTACAAGACGGAAGGTGACTTCCCCTTCTACGGCAACGATGATGACCGCGCCGATGATATCGCCGCCACCATCGTCCACACCGTCATGGCGAAGATTAAGGCCATCCCGATGTACCGCAACGCCATTCCGACCCAGTCGGTGCTGACCATTACCTCCAACGTGGTCTACGGCAAGGCAACTGGTTCCTTCCCGTCCGGCCACGAGGCAGGTACCCCGTTCGCCCCAGGCGCTAACCCGGAGAACGGCGCGGATAACCACGGCATGGTTGCCTCCATGCTGTCGGTGGGCAAGTTGGACTACAAGGATGCCCTCGATGGCATCTCACTGACCAACACCATCACCCCATCCGGATTGGGCCGCACCCCGGAGGAGCGCATCACCAACCTGGTGGGCGTCCTCGATGCCGGCTTCATCATGGATTCCGAATAGACCACTTCCACACCACTTCCCAAGGAGAACACATCATGGCAACCCCAACTTTTGACGAGCGCCTCGCCACCATGAAGGCCAACCGCACCGCCAACAACATGGACTCGGGCCTCTACCACGCCAACATCAACGTCCTGGACAAGTCCACCTTGGAGGACGCCGTTGAGCACCCGGAGAAGTACCCGAACCTCACGGTCCGCGTTTCCGGCTACGCGGTGAACTTTGTGAAGCTCACACGCGAGCAGCAGCTGGACGTTATCTCCCGCACCTTCCACCAGGGTTCCTAAATGGCAGATGGCATTACCGGCGTCGTGCGTCTTTCTCCTGAAGAAGGGGAGAAGGTGCGCGGCGCCGCCGCCGGTTTAGGAACGGACAACGACCTCGACGGTTTTACCCGCTCGGAGCTGATGCAGGCTCGCCGCTCCGGCGATGTCGCGCTCGTGCATTCTTGGGAGCTGGTGACGGCTGTTGATGGCCCCGGAACCCGCATGACCATGTTCATGTCGGGCTGCCCGTTGCGCTGCCAGTATTGCCACAACCCTGACACCATGGAGATGAAGGTTGGCACCTTGGAGCGCATCGAGGATGTGGTCAAGCGCATCAAGCGCTATAAGCCCGTCTTCAAGGCTTCTGGAGGTGGTCTGACTTTGTCGGGTGGCGAAGCGCTGTTCCAAATCGCCTTCACCCGGCGCCTGCTCAAAGAGGTCCATGACGCCGGTATTCATACGACGATTGACACGTCGGGATACCTCGGCGCGCGCCTGCGCGATGAGGACATGGACAACATCGACCTGGTTCTCTTGGACGTCAAGGCTGGTGACGAGGAGACCTACAAGGAAGTCACTCGCCGCGAGTTGCAACCCACGATCGACTTCGGTGACCGTCTCAATGAGATGGGCAAGCCGGTGTGGATTCGCTTCGTGGTCGTCCCTGGTCTGACAGACTCCCTAGAAAACGTCGCTAACGTTGTCAAGATTGTCTCCCGCTGGAAGAGCAACGTCGAGCGCGTCGAGGTCCTGCCTTTCCACAACATGGGCGCGGACAAGTGGCGCGAGTTGGGCTACCCCTACACCTTGGAGGATACGAAGCCGCCGAAACCGGAAGATGTTGAATCTATCCGCGATGCGTTCCGCGAGGAGGGTTTCGTGGTCTACTAGAAGCATGAAACGCTTCGGCCACACCATCAAGGAACACACCATCACCGTCCCCTGGGACTATGACAATCCCGCCGCGGGGGAGTTCGAGCTCTACGCCCGGGAAATCATCCCGCCCGGCGGTGAGAATTACCCGGCGCTGCTCTATAACCAGGGCGGGCCGGGTTTTCCCGCGCCAAGGCCGACGGGTGCTTCCGGACTCATCGGGAAGGGCTTGGAGCGCTACCGCTGGATCCTCATGGACCAGCGCGGCACGGGTCGCAGCCACCGCATTGATGAGCTGAGTCCTGCCGAGGACCGCACCGCACAGCGCTTGGCCCAACTGCGCCAGGAAAACATCGTGCGCGATGCCGAACACCTGCGTGTGCACCTGGGGGAGGAGTCCTGGGATCTCTTCGGCCAATCCTTCGGCGGCTTCATCATCACCGCCTATGCCTCGATGTTCCCTGATTCCATTGGGCGTGCCTTCCTTACAGGTGGCCTGCCCACCCTGACCAAAGGTGCAGATGATCTCTACCGCACGACTTTTGCCAAGCTCAAGGTGCGTCACGAGCGTTTCTATGCCCAGTTCCCGTGGGCTAAAGCGCGCGTCGAGGAAATCCTCCACCACCTAGACAACTCGGAAGAGCTACTTCCGACAGGGGAGCGCCTGTCTGCGCGCCGCTTCCGCACTATCGGCATTGAGCTGGGGCGCGGCACCGGCTTCGATTCTTTGGGCTACCTGCTGGAGGAACCTTTCCGCACCGTGGGTGGGGAGAAGCGCTTGTGCTCGGACTTCCTCAACGACGTCGGTAGCCGCGTGAGCTTCCAGGCTGGCCCGCTGTACGCGGCCATCCATGAGTCCATTTACGGCGGCGTCGGCGGCCAGGCCGTCACCGGCTGGGCTGCGCACCGCATGCGTGAGGAGTTCCCCGAGTTCGCCGAGGATGGTACCTATCTCACCGGTGAGCACATCTTCCCCTGGCAATTCGATGAGGATCCGGCGCTGCGCCCCTTCAAGCCGGCCGCCGAGGAGCTCGCCGCCCACGAGTGGGCAAGCTCGCCGTATGATGCCGCCGTACTTGCCGCCGCACCCGTTACCGCCTCCGCCGCCATCTACTTGGACGATATCTTCGTGCCCTTCGAAGACTCCCTGGCTACAGGAGAGACCTACCGCGACTTGCGCCCAGTGGTGACCAACCGCTTCCAGCACAACGGTATTAGTGAGGACGGCGCGGGGATTTTGGGCGAGCTCTTCCGCGCGGCTGATGAGCGATAAGAGTGCTCCGAGAGCTCTCGGGGAATGTTCTTTCTCGAGATGTGGTGGTGGTCACCGTATGGCACACTGGTTAGGAAAACCTTAACCGAGCAGAAAGGATAAGCCTATGGCCGGTCTCATCGTCATTGGCGTGATTCTCCTCATTATTATTGCCACTGCCTTCGACGGTTTCTTCATCGTCCGGACGAAGGAGGCCGCCATCATTGAGCGGATGGGTAAGTTTGTGAGCGTTGCTCACGCGGGCTTGCACTTCAAGGTGCCTTATGTCGACCGCGTGCGCGCCAAGATTAGCCTGCAGATCCGTCAGCTCGATGTCATGGTGGAAACCAAGACCAAGGACAACGTCTTCGTCCAGATCCCCGTTGCCGTGCAGTACGAGGTAGTTCAGGGCAGCGAGCGTCAGGCTTTCTACACCTTGTCCAACCACGAGCAGCAGATCGTGGCCTATGTGCAGGACAACGTCCGTTCCTCCGTGGCGAACATGAACTTGGATGATTCTTTCTCTTCCAAGGACACCATCGCCCGCAACGTAGCGATGTCCCTGCGCGATAACATGGCCGCCTACGGCTGGAACTTCGTCAACACCCTCGTTACCGATATTCGCCCGGATGCCCGCGTGCGCGAGTCCATGAACTCCATTAACGCCGCACAGCGTGAGCGCGAGGCTGCCGTGGCGCAGGCAGAAGCTGAGAAGATCCGTGTGGTCAAGGAAGCCGAAGGTGCGGCCGAGGCTAAGAAGCTGCAGGGCCGCGGTGTGGCTGACCAGCGTAAGGAAATCGTCGAAGGTATTGCCCAGCAGTACGAGCTGCTGCGTGCTGCCGGTGTGCAGGAGAACCCCGAGACCCTCATGCTGGTCTCCCAGTATCTTGACGCCATGGTGGACGTGGCCGACCGCGCCCACACCAATGTGCTGTACATGCCGTCTAACCCGGGCGGCATGCAGGATCTCTTCGGCGGTATGCGCGATACGCTGCTGTCCACTAACGCTATTAACGAAGCCCCGAAGCCGAAGGTGCCGGCCGGCGAAGCAAAGCATAGCCGCGAGGATGCCGCCACGGAGCGTCGCCGTCGCGAGGAACAGGAGCGCCGTGAGCGCGATGAGCGTGCCCGCCGCGATGCTGAAGCGATGGAGCAGGCGCAGCGCGCACAGCAACAAGCACAGGAGCACGTACAGAACGCACAGCAGGGCCAGGGCTTTGGTCAGTTCTCGGGTTTCCCGGCCCCGCCGCAGGGGAATAACCAGCCGCAGAGCGCGCGCGACTACTTTGATCAGTTGCGCAATCAGCTCAACAAGGGCAATAACTAAGCACATTCAAAACCACATGAAGAGGGCCTTCCCGCTTTTTGGGAAGGCCCTCTTTTCGTTGCCCTTCCACGCGAAGATGGTTTCCATCATGATGGCGCCGGTGAAGATGCCAGGAACGGAGAAAGCGGCGGAGGTCGCAACCGGAATGATGGAAGTGCGCAGGGCGTGCTTGCGAATGGCTTGGGAACGTGTCAGGCCCTTTGCCCGTGTAGTGCGCCCCGGAATTCCGATCGCGGAAAACTAAGCTCCAGCGTTAGGTGCGGATGAATATTATGCGCATAATTTCGGGGGTAGCCGGAACGCACCCGCAACGCTTAAAACACATTAAGGGGGATAGAAATACTCAGCAGGCGTGCAGCAGCCGACTGAGTGCATCCTTTTCTGCCTCCGTAACCCAGATTCCATAGGTCGCTTTTACCTCGACGATGCGGCGCGCATATTCACAGCGAAAACCTTTGTTAGGCGGCAGCCACGTGGCGGCATCACCAGCGCCTTTCTGCTGGTTGAGAGGACCGTCGACGGCAAGGAGGTTGCGTGGATCATTGGCAAAGTTGCGACGCTTCTCCGGTGACCATTGCTGGGCGCCTTTCTGCCAGGCGTCGGCCAGCGCCACAACGTGATCGATCTGCACCGCGCGTGAGGTCTGCGCCCCGCGCTGAAACTCAATGTCCTGGCCCAAATAAGGGTCGTGCAAAACCCCGGACAGCGCCACACAGTCGTGGGTGCCTTCCTTGAGCACGAGGCTTTCCGGATCCAGATCCCTGCGGAGGATGTCGTTGCGGGTATCGCAGCCGTTGTGTCCGAAGTCCACCGTCACATCATCGGACCACGCTTGGCCGAATTCCTCACGCTCATAACCGGTCATGGGAGCGCGGCCTTTGACCTCCAAGGAATTCAAGGCGGCGAGTGTTTCGGCGATCTCCGGCGCGGGAGCGGCCTCTTCGGACTGTTCTTCTGTAGGTCCCTCCTGGACCGGCGCCGCTGCCGTTGTGGCGCTGGGCTGCTCGAATGGGGGATCGGCTGGGGCGGGAAGGAAAAGGCCCACAGCCACCAGTGCGGCTATCGCGGCGTTAAGCAGTGCGGCGATGAAGAACGGGGTACGAGTGGACATGACGTAGTGATCCTAGTGGGTAGAATCGGCACACGGTATGAGTATCGATATGTTCTTTGACGAGTACCTTGCTGAACGCGGCTTGCAGCGCTCGGCCGAGGTTGTCCCAGACCACGCCTGCCAGGTCTTTTCTGATATTCCTGAGTCGAAGACCCAGTCTTCCCTCGATGAGGCCGCGCAGCTTGTCGCTCGCGCTTTGGGGGAGTAGTGACGGTGTCCGATTCCCACGTCTCTGTGCCTTTGGTTGCGCACTTGGGCTCCGAGCCTTTCGCGCTGTCTTTCTCCGGACAAGGCTATGCCTGGCTGCCGACGTTGCGCGACGCCCTTGCCACTGGTGTCGGGCCGCAACTGACTGAGTACCTCGCTGAGGCGGAAGAACTGCTTGCCCCACTGGACGAGGAACTCCTGCCCGCTGCGCCACACGGGTTTGCACCCCTGGCCTGGGCGGATGCGGAGCCGGCGTGGGCGCACGCGCTTGCCGACGTCCCACTTTCCACTCCCGGCATCCTCACCGCACAGCTGGCGGTGCTAGAAAACCTGCGCGCACACGGAGTAGAACTCGAGGACGCTGTGAGCAGCATCGGCCATTCCCAAGGCGTGCTCGCCGCAGCGGTGGTGAAGAAGCGCATGAGCCCAGCGGGGGCTCTGGCACTGGCGCGTCTCATCGGCGCAGCCATGGTGACTACCGCGCGCAGCGCTGGGCTCGTCCGCACCGCGCAGGGCGCACCCATGGCGGCGGTGACCGGTGCGACGAAGCAGCAACTGCATGAAGCCGGTGCCCGCATTGGCCTCGACAACGGACGGGGGCGCTTCGTCATCGTCGGAACACCGGTTGAGCTTGCCCGAGTGAAGGCCGCGCTGCAGGAGAACTCGACCCTTACGGAAGGGGAGGAAGTCAAGCCCGCCGCAGTCACCGTTTCCGACCTTGACGTTTCGGCCGCGTTCCACCATCCCACCATGCAGTATGCGGTGGAACAGGTAGAAAGCTGGGCGGGGCGAATCGGCTTGGACCCAGAAATCACCGCGCAGCTCGCGCGCGCCGTGCTCACGGACTACGTGGACTGGCCCGAGCGCGTTGATTCGGCGCTTGACGCTGGGGCTCGCTGGATCCTTGAAGTCGGGCCCACCCGCGGGGTGGAGCCGCTGACACGCGATCTCGTTGCCGGGCACGGCGTGGGCACGCTGGCCGTGGGGACAGCGCAAGGACTGGCTCAGCTCGTGGAACCGGGACGCGCACCTTCTCTGCCACGCGCGTGGTCCGAGTGGGCCCCGCGCGTGGTAAACGGGCGTCTGTCGACTGCTTTCACTCGGGCCACCGGCTACTCACCAGTCATGCTCCCCGGGATGACCCCCACCACGGTCGACCCGGACATCGTCGCCGCGGCAGCCAATGCCGGGCACTGGGCCGAATTGGCCGGCGGGGGACAGCACACCGATGCCATCCTTAAAGAGAACTTGCACACCCTGGGCCGGCTACTGCAGCCTGGGGTTAACGCCCAGTTCAATGCGCTGTACCTCGCGGCTTCCCAGTGGCGCCGCCAGATCGAGGGGCCGAATTCGATTCTGCAGGCACGCGCAGTGGGAGCGCCTATCAACGGCGTGGTGATTTCCGCTGGTATTCCGCCTGTGGAGGAGACAATAGAGCTGGTGGGGAAGCTCCACGCAGCGAATATCCCGTGGGTCGCCTTCAAGCCGGGAACTTCGGCGCAGGTGGAGGAGGTTCTCCGCGTTGCGGACGCTCTCTCTGAGACCACCGTAATCATGCAGCTGGAAGGTAGCTCGGCCGGTGGCCACCACTCTTTAGAAAGTCTCGATGAGGTCCTTGTTGCTACCTACGCGCGGATCCGTGAGCACGACAATGTCCTTCTCGCCGTTGGTGGGGGAATCGGTACCCCAGCGCGTGGAGCAGAGTACCTGCTGGGCACGTGGGCGCAGCGCTACGGTCTGCCCGCAGCGCCAGTCGATGCCATCATGGTGGGCACCGCTGCCATGGCGGCGAAGGAATCCACCGCATCCAAGTCGGTAAAGCAGGCGCTCGTCGCTGCGAAGCGCGACGACGTTGTATCGGGACGCTCGGACCTGGGGGCAGACATTCACGAGCTGGACAATTCCTTTGCCCGCGCTGGGCGCCTCTTGGATGAGGTGGCCGGTGACGCTGCGGCCGTGGAGACTCACCGCGCGGAGATCATTGAGGCCATCGGGTGCACGTGCAAGCCCTATTTCGGGGACCTTAATGAGATGTCTTATTCCGAGTGGCTGCAGCGCTACCTTGAGCTGTCCTATCTGGACGGCTGGGTCGATGAATCCTGGTTGAGTCGATTCATGCGCATGGTGGCTCGCGCCGAAGCCCGCCTTCATCCGACCGACCACGGCGAGATTGAGTTGCGCGTTGAGGTTGACCGCGAGAACCCAGCTGAGGCAAGTGCTCAGCTAACCGAACTCTACGGTGACGCCGCGCTGCACCCGACCGACGCCGCATGGTTCATCCAGCTCGTGGATGGTCCGGGCAAACCCGCAAACTTTGTGCCGGTCATCGATTCTGACGTACGCCGCCGCTGGCGCCGCGACACCTTGTGGCAGGCGCACGATGAGCACTACGAGGCCGATGAGGTCTGCATCATCCCTGGCACGGCAGCCGTTGAGGGAATCGAGCAGGCCAACGGGCCGGTGGCGCAGATACTTGGCCGCTTCGAACAGGCGGCACTTGCGCTTCTTGACGAGACCGAGGATGACTCTGGCGAGCCCGCTTTCAGCACTGAAGAGCTCATTCGCCGCGCCCCGGGGCTGAATTGGGCCGGGCGCGAGCAGCCCAACCTTCTGCGCTTGGGCCTTCATGGCGTGGAACTGGAGGCTGCCGGCGACGATGCCATGTGGTTGACCGTTCCGTTCCAGTCCGGAGCTAGGCTGCGTGTGCGCATCACTTCGCCGCGCATTCCGGGTGCCTCACCACTGGTCACTGTCGACTATGCCGAATCCGCCATGCGGGAGCTGCTGCGCCAAGCTGTCGGCGGCGACCTACCTGAGGTTGATTCCGGGGCCGCAACAATCAGCGCTGACCTCAGTGCCACCGACATTGCCCAGTATGGTGCGGTGACGAGCGGGGAGATGAGCACTGCTGTCTCGCCCGATGTCCTCGTTGGCCGCGCCTGGCCGGCACTCTTCGCAGTCCTGGCCGGCGCCCACACCGAGTCCGGGGAGCCGATAGTGGAGGGCTTCCTCAACCTTGTCCACCTCGAGCACTCGCTGAGCCTCACACCGCACGCCTGGGATCGGCTTCGCAGCAGCGCCGCCCCCGACGCTGAGCCTTTGGACCTGCGCTACACCGCCGAGCTGGAGGAGGTACGCGATACACCGTCGGGGCGCGTTGTCGACATTACAGTCGGCGTGACTACAGCCGTGCGCGGCGAAGAACATGAATTCGCGCAGATGCACGAGCGCTTCCTGATTACCGGACGGCATGGTGATGCATCCGAAACCAACGCGCAAGCAAACAGCCAAGAAAACAGTGGAGAGTCATCTTTCCGTGAGACTCCGCGTTCCTTCCGCCACCGCACCACCGCGGTGGCACCGGAATCACTGCGGCCCTTCGCCGTTGTAACGGGGGATAGGAACCCCATTCACCTGTCATCGAACGCTGCGGCACTGGCGGGGCATCGTCAAGGCCCGATCGTCCACGGCATGTGGACCTCGGCGCTGGCGCAAGCAGCCGTGGCTTTCGACGGCGCTCGCGTCCTCGAGTGGTCCGTTACCTGGCTTGCACCCGTGCTTCCCGGCAGTGAGGTGGAGTTTGATGTGGAACGGGTGGGCGTCGACAAGCGGCGCGGCTACGGTGAGGTCCGCAGCGTGATTGCCACGAGTCAGGGCGTGCCGGTGCTGCAGGCGCGAGCGACGATGAGCAGCCCCACCACCTTCTATGCCTTCCCCGGCCAGGGCATCCAGTCCCCGGGGATGGGGATGAAGGACTACGCAGAATCCGCAGCGGCGCGCGCCGTGTGGGAGCGTGCGGATAAACACACGCGGCGGAGCTTGAGCTTCTCCATCCTGGAGATCGTCCGCCACAACCCCGACACCGTGGTGGTGGATGGTGAGGCATTCACCCACCCGGATGGCGTGCTCTACCTGACGCAGTTCACGCAGGTGGCTATGGCGACGCTGGGTTGCGCACAGATTGCAGCGCTTAAAGAATCCGGGGTTCTTGAAAGTTGTGCCTTCTTCGCTGGCCACTCGGTGGGCGAGTACAACGCCCTGGCCGCCTATGCCGAGGTCCTGTCCTTGGAAGCAGTGTTGGACATCGTTTATGTCCGCGGTCTAACCATGCACCGTCTGGTCGAGCGCGATTCCGCTGGGCAATCTCTCTACGGTTTCGCTGCGCTGCGCCCGAACAAGATGGGGATGAGCGCGACCGAAGCCTTTGACCATGTCGCTCGGGTCGCTGCGGATACGGACGAGTTCCTCGAGGTGGTCAACCACAATATCGCCGGGCGCCAATATGCAGTGGCCGGCACGAAGGCGGGCCTGGATGCACTGGCGAGCGACGCCGAGCGCCGCGCCCCTGGGCAGCGTGCCGTCATCCCCATTCCGGGAATTGACGTGCCTTTCCACTCCTCCCACCTGGTGGGCGGCGTAGCGGATTTCCGCGCGCACCTCGATGTACTCGTTCCTGAAGAAATCAATCTCGACCCGCTGGTGGGGCGCTATATTCCAAACCTTGTGGCGCGGCCCTTCGCGCTGAGCCGCGAGTTCGTGGAATCCATCGCCGCGGTGGTGGATTCGGAACCCATCGCGGAGATTCTGGCGGACTTCGATGGTGCCGTGGCGAGCCCGGCGCGCCTGGGCCGTACCCTGCTCATCGAGCTTCTGGCCTGGCAATTTGCTTCCCCCGTGCGCTGGATAGAGACCCAGGATTTGCTCCTCGCGCAGCTTGGCGTGGAGCGTTTCATCGAGGTCGGTGTGGGCGCCGCGCCGACGCTGACCAACATGCTGGGCCAAACCCTGCGCCTTCCCCAGCACGCGGGCAGCGCAGACCTCGAGGTGCTCAACTATGAGCGCGACCATGGGCGAGTCTTTGCCGAAGACGCCGAGCCGGCACCCGGGCCAGCAGCGAAGGCGGTCGCAGAGCAAGCCGCACAACCGGTTAGCGCCGAAGCGGAATCGGTCGAATCTGAGTCGAGGCAGTCACCGCAGACCACACACCAGGAAGAAATGGTGCAGGCATCGCATGAGGAGGTTCCGGCCGTCGTCGGGGACCTCCCGCTGAGCGTGCACCAGGCACTCGAGATGCTTATTGCGTTGTGGACGAAGGTCCGCCCCGATCAAATGGCCGCGACTGATTCCATCGAAACCCTCGTGGAAGGCGTATCCTCCCGCCGCAACCAGTTGCTCGTTGACCTTGGCGTGGAATTCGGCATCAGCGCCATCGAGAATGCTGCGGATACACCCATCCCGCAGCTGGCGGAGAGTGTGGCGCAGCGCGCGCCGGGCTATGCACCATTCGGGGAGGTCCTCACAGAGCAGGTTGCGCAGGCGCTCAACCGGCTCACGGGACCGGCGGGCAAGAAGCCCAGCTACGTGGCCGAGCGCGTGAGCGGTACCTGGGGATTGGGGCCAGGCTGGGTCGACCGCGCGACTGTGCAGCTGGTCCTGGGTACTCGCGAGGGCTCCTCGTTGCGCGGAGGGGACTTGGCCAGCTTGCCCACGACCGGTGTGGCGTCGGTAGCTGAGCTTGATGCGCTGATTGATGCCGCCGTGCGCGCCGCCGGCGAGTGCGAAGGAATCGCGCTTCAGAAGGCCGCAGCGCCAACGCCACACGAGGCCGTGGACCCGGAGGCGGTGCGTGCCTATACCGAGCGCCTTGAATCGGCGCTGGAGGACTCCGCCCGCGCCGCACTCGCCGCTCTCGGCTGTGAGGAGACCCTGATTGAGCAGGGGGACAGCGCAGCACGCACGGAGCTGGAGCAGCTCGTTGCCACGGAGCTGGGGCCGGACTGGCAGCAGCGCGTCGCCCCCGCTTTTGATGCGCGCAAGGCAGTGCTTCTCGACGACCGCTGGGCCAGCGCCCGCGAGGACATCGCCCGAGCGGCCGCCGCCGGAGAAACAGAGCCCGAACTCGACGTGCTGGGCGCCGGTGAGGAGGTAGCGCTCTTAGCCGAGCACTTCGGCTATGTGGACTTGGCCCGCGATGCCCGCACCCCGGCCGATGGGTTGCTCTTGGCTGACCAGGTGGCGGTGGTGACGGGTGGCTCGCCGAGTTCGATTGCCGCCGAGCTCATTGGCGAGTTGCTCGCGGAGGGCGCAACCGTGATTGCGACGACCTCCCAGCTAAGCCACGAGCGCCTGGAGTTTTATAAGGAGCTCTACCGCAGGCGGGCTGTCGGCGCGGCCGCGCTGTGGGTAGTTCCAGCAAACCTCAGTTCCTTCGCGGACGTGGATGCGCTCGTGGAATGGATTGCGGCAGAGCACACCGCCACCGTGGGCGGTAAAACCGTGCAGATAAAACCGGCCTATGTGCCGGACCTGCTCTTTCCCTTCGCCGCGCCGCGCGTTACCGGTACCCTCCAGGATGCCGGTGCGGGGGCGGAGTCCCAGATGCGCCTGCTGCTGTGGTCGGTGGAAAAACTTATTGCGGCGCTTTCCGCTGTGGGTACGGATACACGCGTGGGCCACCGCCTGCACGTGGTGCTGCCGGGCTCACCCAACCGCGGGCGCTTCGGCAGCGATG
Organism: Corynebacterium sp. HMSC069E04; assembly: GCF_001813175.1. Taxonomy (NCBI): domain Bacteria; kingdom Bacillati; phylum Actinomycetota; class Actinomycetes; order Mycobacteriales; family Corynebacteriaceae; genus Corynebacterium; species Corynebacterium sp. HMSC069E04. Next base: position 39,204 of record NZ_KV811688.1, read on the forward strand.
GCGCCTACGGCGAGGCCAAGGCGGCCCTCTGTGCCTTGGTTAACCGCTGGTCTTCCGAGCAATCCAGCTGGGGAGCGCGCACCTCGCTGGTGCACGCCCACATCGGGTGGGTGCGCGGCACCGGCCTGATGGGCGGCAACGATCCGCTGGTTGAGCAGGTGGAGGCCCGCGGCGTGCGGACCTTCTCAGCGAAGGAGATGGCGGTGCAGCTTCTCGACGTCACCGCGTCCCCGCAGATCCGCGCTCAGGCAGCGTCCTCACCGCTGAGCGTCGACCTCACCGGCGGGCTGGCCGATGCTGAGTTGGACCTAGCCGCACTTGCCCGGGCGTCACAGCCAGAGGAAGCAGATGCACCACTGGCAGCTGGTAGCTCGCGCGTAGAGAAGGCTTCGCGAACGGCGAAGGCCCTGCCGAACGTGCTGAAACCTGCGGAGTCGACCAGCCCCGACTTCAGTGGGGTAACGCAGACTCTCGAGGACATGGTGGTCATCGTCGGCGCGGGAGAGCTCGGTCCGCTGGGCTCCTCGCGTACCCGCTATGAGGTGGAGGTCGGCGGAGAGCTCTCCGCGGCCGGCGTGCTGGAGCTGGCCTGGAGTCGCGGACTCATTAGTTGGGATGAGCGCACAGCCGGATGGCTGACGGCCGAAGGTGAAAAGTTAGCAGAGGAAGACGTCTACGAGCGCTTCCACGACGAAGTTCTCGCTGGGATTGGTGTACGCCGCTTCCACGATGACTTCGGACCACACCTACCTATGCTGGATAACCTCGCGCCCGAGCTGACCACCATCTATCTAGAGAAGCCGCTGAGCTTCACCGTGCAGGATGAAGAGACGGCGCGCAGTTTCGTTGACAGCTGCGAGGGCGCCACACTCCGCCGCGTCGATGGCGCGACAGGTGAGGTCGAATGGCAGGTCACCCGCCCTGCTGGCTCCGCGGTGCGAGTCCCGCGGCGCGTGGCCATGACCCGCTTTGCGGGCGGCCAGATTCCGGAGGGCTTTGACCCACAGGTCTACGGCATCCCCGCGGACATGGTGGATAACCTCGACCGGCTCGCCCTGTGGAACCTGGTGTGCACAGTGGATGCCTTCCTTTCTGCAGGCTTTAGCCCGGCCGAGCTCTTAGCCCATGTCCACCCGGCGCGCGTGAGCTCCACCCAGGGAACCGGCATGGCAGGCCAGGAGGCGCTGCGCTCGTTGTACGTCGACAAGCTGCTGGGACAGCCACGCCCCAATGACATCCTGCAGGAAGCGCTGCCCAACGTTATTGCCGCGCACGTGATGCAGTCCTATATCGGCGGCTATGGCCAGATGGTGCACCCGGTGGCCGCCTGTGCCACGGCAGCGGTGTCGGTGGAGGAGGGCTTCGACAAGCTGCGCCTGCACAAGGCGGACTTCGTCGTGGCCGGCGGCATCGATGCCCTGTCCATCGAGGGTATTACCGGCTTTGGTGACATGGCAGCCACTGCCGATAGCGCGGAGTTGGAAGCGAAGGGGATTGAGCATCGCTTCTTCTCCCGCGCTAATGACCGCCGTCGTGCCGGCTTCGTGGAATCCGAAGGCGGCGGGACTATCCTGCTCGCCCGGGGAAGCTTTGCGGCGGAGATGGGGTTGCCAGTGCTGGGCGTGGTGGGCTTTGCCGAGTCCTTCGCTGACGGCGCGCACACCTCCATCCCCGCGCCGGGCTTGGGCGCACTCTCCGCGGCGCGGGGCGGGCAGAACTCCCGCCTGGCCCGCTCCCTGGAGGCTCTCGGCGTGGGTGCGGACGATATCGCTGTGGTGTCCAAGCACGATACCTCCACCAACGCCAACGACCCCAACGAATCGGACCTGCACGAGCGCATCGCCGCCGCACTCGGCCGCAGCCCCGGCAACCCGCTCTATGTGATATCGCAGAAGAGCCTGACCGGGCACGCCAAGGGCGGAGCAGCGGCCTTCCAACTCATCGGTCTGACCCAGGTGTTGCGTAGTGGGGTCCTCCCGCCGAATCGTTCCCTGGACTGCGTCGACCCCGTGCTGCGCCGTCACTCGCACCTGCTGTGGCTGCGCCAGCCGTTGGACCTTCGCCGCACCCCGCCGAAGGCGGGCCTGGTGACATCTCTGGGCTTCGGGCACGTCTCCGCCCTCATCGCGCTGGTTCACCCGAGTGCTTTCTTTGCCGCATTGGCCCGGGAGCAGGGTGAGGGCGTGGCCGAAGCCTGGCGGGTGGCCGCCGCCGATCGCGAGCTGCGTGGACTGCGGCGCTTAGAAGAAGGCATGCGCGGTGGGCCATCGCTGTACGAGCGGCCGGTGAAGCGCAACTTGGGAGCAGGCACAGCTGACGAGGTAGCAGAACGTGAGGCAGCAACGCTGCTGAGCGAATCCGCGCGGCTTCGCAACGGCATGCTCGAACCGGAGGGAGGAGACACAACGAAACGGGGGTAGCAGGCGCTAGAGTATCCCCAGCGTGTCCCCTCTGGAACGATAAAGAAGCAGGTCAGGCGGGTTGGAGAAGTCCCCCAATCTGGGGCACCATGCAAGGGTGAATAAAGCTAAGAAGCCACTACTAGGCCTTATTTCGGTAGCCGCTGCCACCCTTCTTGCCGCCTGCTCCGCCACCGGTGGTGCGCCCCGTCCCGAAGCTGACGGTGAGCTAGCCGGTGGCGTCGACACCGAGCGTCTTGTCGTTGCCATGATTTCCCATGGCGCACCAGGTGATACGTACTGGGATCTCGTGCGTAAGGGCGCGGAGGACGCCGCGCGCAAGGACAATATCGAGTTGCGTTACTCTTCCGACCCGGAAGCGCCCAACCAGGCAAACTTGGTCCAGTCCGCCATCGACTCCGGGGTGGATGGCATCGCCGTGACCATGCCCAACGCTGGGGCGATTGGACCGGTGGCCAAGAAGGCCGTGGATGCTGGCATCCCCACCGTGGGGCTTAACGCCGGCATGGATGATTACCAGAAATACGGCATGAGCGCCTTCTTCGGCCAAGAGGAAAAGGTAGCCGGCACCAAGGCCGGCGAGCGCCTCAAAGACGATGGCGCCAAGCACGTACTGTGCGTCATCCACGAGCAGGGCAACTCCTCGCAGGAGTCGCGCTGTGCCGGCGTGAAGGACGGGCTGGACAACGGCGAGGTTGAGATCCTGTACGTCAACGGCAAGGATCTCACCGCCGCGCAGTCCACCATCAACGCGAAGCTGAGCCAGGACCCGTCCATTGACTGGGTCATGGCGCTGCAGGCCTCCGTGGCCATGCGCTCCGCCGACGCGGTTGCTGACGCCGCCTCCGAGGCCAAGGTCTCCACCTTCGACACCAACGCCGAGCTTGTCGACGCCATTGCGGATAAGCGTATCCAGTGGGCCGTCGATCAGCAGCCCTATATGCAGGGCTACCTCGCCGTCGATTCACTGTGGCTGGCACACCGCAACGGCTCCACATTGGGCGGCGGACGCCCCGTGTACACCGGCCCCTCCTTCGTGGATTCCACCAACGTGGACATCATCTCCGAATCCGCTAAGGCAGGCCTGCGATGAGCGAAGCCACGACTGCATCAGACGAGGCGCAATCAACCCCCGCCGATACCCGCCTGACCCGCCGCAGCGGTTTCGCGCGCCTCATCCGCCGACCCGAGTTGGCCAGCCTGCTCGGCGCGGTGGTCATCTTCGTCCTCTTTATGATTGTGGCGCCCGCCTTCCGCTCGGTGGAGGCCTTCTCCACGGTGCTCTACGCCAGTTCCACGCTGGGTATCGTGGCCCTGGCGGTGGGCCTGCTCATGATTGGTAATGAGTTTGATTTGTCCTCCGGCGTGGCGGTGACCTCCGCGGCGCTCGTGGCCACCATGCTCAACTACAACTTCCACCTCAACTCGTGGGTGGGCGTGGGGCTGTCCCTCATCACCGCACTGGCCATCGGTGCGCTCAACGGCTTCCTTGTGGTGCGCACCAAGATTGACTCCTTCCTCATCACCCTGGCGGCCTTCCTTATGCTGCAGGGTCTCAACTTGGCGATAACCAAGCTGGTGACCGGCCAGGTGGCCACCCCCACCATTTCGGACATGGAAGGCTTCGATTCTGCCCGCATCATTTTTTCCGGCACCATCCACATCGGCAGCTTGAGCATCCGCGCCACCGTCATCTGGTGGATCCTCTTCGTCGCCATCGCCTCGTGGGTGTTGTACAAGACGCGCTGGGGAAACTGGATCTTCGCCGTTGGTGGCGACGATGAAGCCGCCCGCGCCGTCGGTGTTCCCGTGCGCCGCGTCAAGGTGGCGCTGTTTATGCTCGTCGGATTTGCAGCGTGGTTCGTGGGCATGCACACCCTCTTTGCTTTCGACTCCATCCAGGCCGGCCAGGGCATTGGCAACGAGTTCCTCTACATCATCGCCGCCGTGATTGGCGGCTGCTCCATGACCGGCGGGCGCGGTACCGCGGTGGGCACCGCCATTGGTGCACTCATCTTCGGCATGACCAACCAGGGCATCGTGTACGCCGGCTGGAACCCCGACTGGTTCAAGTTCTTCCTCGGCGCCATGCTGCTCTTTGCCGTGCTCACGAACACTTCGGTGGCCAACTTTACGAGGAAGCGATAACCATGATTGAGTTGCACGATATTTCCCAAACATTTGGCAACTTCCACGCCCTGCGCGGTATCAACCTCCGCGTCAAGGAAGGCGCAGTGACCTGCGTGCTGGGTGATAACGGCGCGGGTAAATCCACGCTGATTAAAATCCTCGCCGGCCTCAACCAGCCCACCGGGGGCACTATCACCGTCGATGGGGAAGAGGTGAGTTTCACGAGTCCGCGCGATTCCCTCGGCGCCGGTATTGCCACCGTGTACCAGGATTTGGCGTTGGTGCCCTCGCTGTCTGTGTGGCGAAACTTCTTCCTAGGCCAAGAGCTCACCGGGGCGCTGGGGAGCTTGCGTGAGGAGGAAATGAAGCGCATTACGCACGAGCAGTTGTCCGAAATGGGCATTGAGCTTGGCGATGTCTCCGTGGAACTCTCCGCCCTCTCCGGTGGCCAGCGCCAGGTGGTCGCCATTGCCCGCGCCATCTACTTCGGCGCGCGCTACATCATCCTGGATGAGCCCACCGCCGCGCTCGGCGTGAAGCAATCAGGCATGGTGCTGCGCTTTATCGACGCCGCCCGCGAACGCGGCATGGGCGTGGTGTTTATTACGCACAACCCGCAACACGCCTACCTCGTGGGCGATCACTTCATCGTGCTCACGGTGGGGCAGATGTCTCTCGACGCTTCCAAGGAGGAGGTCACGCTGCCGGAGCTGACCCAGTGGATGGCCGGCGGCGACGAATTGGAGGAGCTCAAGCAGGAGCTGGCGCGCTAAACCACGGTTCGCGCAACTAAGCTGGCCTGCATGACTATGAGTGGCGTGAGCGTGGGCACCGACTTGGTGCACATTCCGTCCTTTGCCCAGCAATTGGAGCTTCCCGGCACACGTTTTGCGCGGGTCTTCAGCGCCTCCGAGCTGCGCGTGGCGCAGGCTCGTGGGCTAATCGGTGCTGCCCGCGCGCAGCACTTCGCGGGGCGCTGGGCAGCGAAGGAGGCCTTCATCAAGGCGTGGTCGCAAGCGCTCTACGGGCGCCCGCCGGTCCTGGCGGAGGAGGCCGTGGACTGGGCCGAGATTGAGGTCCGCCCGGATGCGTGGGGGCGCGTGGCAGTTGAACTGCGTGGGGAGATTGCCCGGCTCGCGCGGGAATCCCTGGGGGATTTTTCTACGGCGTTGTCGATCAGCCACGATGGTGACTACGCCACCGCTACCGTGCACCTTTCGCGGCACACGCCATAACCCACGCCATGACCTAGGCGCTGGTCGCGATGGCGAAGAGGTAGGCGATGAGCATGCGCTTAATCTCTTCCACCACGCCATCGAAGCTCTCCTCGGAGCGCATGGTGCTGTAGTTGAGCAAGGACACCACGGTGTGGACGAGGAAGGCGGCGATCTCCATTCGGGCGTCGGCGTCCATGCCCTGTGCAAGAGGCTCGATGATTTCCGCGATGGGCTTGAGCAGGCTGAGCTCGGTATCAGCGGCCGTGGCGCGGGTAGCTGGCGTGGACTGCACGGCGTGCCACACCGCGCGGCGCGAAGGGTCCTCGCGCCAGACGCGAGCCATGCGGTCAATGAATTCCTCGAGAAAGTCCGGCCACTGCAGGGCCGGCACGCGTTGGGAAAAACGCTCAACCTCCGCCTGCATTGCGGCGGTGTCTTGGCGGTCGAGCTCGCAGATCAGTACGTACTTGTTGGCAAAATACTGATATAGCGTGCCGATTGGTACTTCCGCGCGGCGCGAGACCTCGTCGAAGGTAAAAGACTCAAAGCCATAGTCCACGAGCGCCTGACGCGCGCAGGACAAAATCCGGTCATACTTGGCCCGGCTGCGTGCCTGCGCTGGGCGACGCCTCGGGACCAGAATCTCCGGTGACTTCGAGCTAGATTCCACGGTTTAGTTGAGCCCCTTGAGCACGCGGGCGACGTGGCCAGTGGCCTTGACGTTGTACATGGCCTGGCCAATGGTGCCGTCTTCCTCGATGAGGAACGTGGAGCGAATAACACCCTGGACGATCTTGCCGTAGTTCTTCTTCTCGCCGAAAGCACCATACGCCGTCATGACCTCCTTGTCGGGGTCAGACAGCAGCGGGAAGTTCAGCTCGTGGTCCTCGCGGAACTTAGCCAAGGCCTCCGGCTTGTCGGGGGAGATGCCCACCACGGCGATGTTCATGCCGTTGAGCTGTTCCAGGCTGTCGCGGAAGTCGCAGGCTTCCTTCGTGCAGCCAGGGGTGTTGGCGCGCGGGTAGAAGTAAACCACGACGCGCTGGCCGGCGTAGTCGCTCAGGCTCACGGTGTTGCCGGCATCATCGCTCAAGGAAAAAGCGGGGGCTTTGTCCCCTACGGACAGTCGTTGTGCTTTAGTCATGCTGTCTACCTTACCGTGCTCTGCTCAAGGGCTCTTTCGCTCAACGATGTTCACTCGGTGCAGCGTGGGTGAGATAAACGTTGACCAACTCTGCAGACACGCTGGCGGTCAATGTAGAATGTCCACGTTAGAACCACAACGGTTAGATAGAAGCTAACCGCAACAACACCGAACGAAGTCAAAATTCAGGAGATTCACGTGGCACGCAACATTGATGATATCCAGCGCGACATCGAGCGCACCCGCCGTCAGCTGGCTAGTACCTTGGATGAGCTCGCTGATCGCAGCAAGCCGCAGAACTTCGTCGAGGATGCTAAGGGCGCGGCAACCCAGAAGCTGCAGGAGCGCAATGTGCAGATGGCGCTCGCCGGCGTTGGTGCGGCCGTCGTAGGCCTCATCGCTTTTTCCGTCTTCCGCTCCAAGCGCCGTAAGTCCGATATCAAGGAGCTGCAGCGCCTGCTTGCTGAGCGCCGCTAGCGCGGACACGCGCCAGTGGGCGCGACTGCGCGCGTAGAGGCCCTGCCTTGGGAAATGCCTGGGGTGGGGCATTTTTACGCTCCGCATAAACTAGAAAAAGCATTGCCTACTCTATTCAAGCTTTGGGTAGCCTTACCTGACTGTGTAGTATGAACCTCCGGACAGACCGCAAGACGAAAGTTTGAAGGAGAAATTGTGCTTCACGTATCGACGCCTGCAGGTCAGGCATCCCGTCCACGCACCGGGCGAGTGGTAGGGGCGTGCGCCATGGTGGCGGCGCTGGCCGGCGCGCTGGCGGGCTGTGCCGCCGACAATGCCGGTGCTGGCAGCGAGCAGGCCGGGACTGCTGCTGTGAGTTTCACAGACCTTGCCGGCCGCCAGGTGGAGCTGGACCACGCGCCGGAACGCGTCATCCTGGGAGAGGGCCGCAGTGTCTTTGCCACCGGCATCCTCAACAAGGAAGACCCGCTGGACAAGGTCGTGGCCATCGGATCGGACCTGAAGCAGAATGTGCCCGACTACTACCGCGAGCTGGAAAAGACCACGCCCAAAGTCAACGAGCTGCCGGAAATCGGCGGCTTCACCAAGGGTGATGTCACCGTGGAGGAGCTCATCAGCCTCGACCCGGACCTCATCGTGCTCTCCAAGGATCAGTATGAGGCCTCCCAGACCGCCGGGCTCACCGACAAGCTGGACCAGGCCGGCCTGACCTATGCCGTCACAGACTTCCGTTCCAAGCCCTTGGAGAACACCGTGCCCACCATGGAAATCTTCGCCGATATCTTCGGCCACGAGGACCGCGCGGAGGAGTTCATCGCAGACTGGCAAAAGAACGTTGACCTGGTAACTGAGCGCGCAAAGAAGGCGCAGGATAAGCCGTCCACCTTCGTGTGGCGTGCAGCAGGTATCTCAGATTGCTGCGGCTCGTGGAACGACTCCAACATTTCTGAACTGGTCAATGTCGCCGGCGGAAAGAACGTGGCAGATGGCATCATCGAGGGCGAGTCCGGCGCGCTGACCCCGGAGAAGGTCATCGACGCCGATCCCGACATGATCATCGCCACTGGCGGTGACTGGTCCGCCAAGGTGGATAACGCAAAGGGCCACACCGGCTTCGCTGCCGCCGGCTATGGCATCAGCGATAAGGATGCCCACGACAGCGCCGCTTCACTGGCCGGCGTCCAACCTGGTTTTGAGGACCTCTCTGCCGTCAAGGAGCACAACCTCCACGGCCTGTGGCACCAGTTCTACAACTCGCCCTTCAACTACCTGGCACTCCTCCAGATCGCCGCGTGGCTCCACCCGGAGGACTACGCAGACGTCAACGTCCAGCAAGAATGGGCCGAAGCCCAAGAGAAATACTCGCCCGTCCCCGGCGACGGAACCTTCTTCAGCACCAACTAGTCATGGGCATTCTCACATCAACCACGCGCACGGCAAACCCTGAACGAACCACGCGTGCAGAAACCGCGGAACTTCCTGTGGAGGCCCTCGCGCACGAACATTCCCGAGTGACCCGCCGCCGCATCGCTATCGTCGCCGGGCTTATCGTCGTAGCACTCGCCGCCTTCGTCGTGAGCGTGATCGTTGGCGCCATCGACCTCACCCCGGGGCAGGTGTTGCGGGGGATGGTGGATCCGGGAGGCGTCGACAAGCAAACGCGTACAGTCCTGTGGAGCCTGCGCCTGCCTATGGCCGTCATGGCGCTGCTCATCGGGGCTAGCCTGTCACTGGCTGGCGCGCAGATGCAGACCATCCTGGATAATCCGCTGGCGGAGCCTTTTACCCTCGGCATCTCCGCGGCGGCTGCTTTCGGCGGGGCCAGCGCCATCGTTCTGCGGTGGCAGCTCCTGGCCCAGCCGCAGTTCAACCTCGCGCTCATCGCGTGGCTGTCGGCGGCGCTGGCCACGGCCATCATCGTCGTCGCCGCCGTCATCCGCGGTGCGAAGTCCGAGACGATGGTGCTGCTCGGTATCGGCCTCGTCTTCTTCTTCCAGGCCATGTTGGCGCTCATCCAATACCGCTCTTCTAGCGAGGCTCTCCAGCAGATCGTTTTCTGGTCCATGGGTTCCCTCACCCGCGCTAGCTGGCAGGCCAACGCCGTGCTGGCCGGCGTGCTTGCGGTGGCGTTGCCCATCCTGGGCGCGCTGTCGTGGCGGCTGACGGCGTTGCGGCTTGGCGACGCCCGCGCCACCGCCCTCGGCATCAACACTTCCCGCCTGCGCGTGATTGTTCTCGTCGTGGTCTCACTCGTCGCGGCAACCACCGTGGCTTTTGCCGGCATCATCGGATTTATCGGCCTGGTGGGCCCGCACATCGCACGCATGTTGGTGGGCGAGGACCAGCGCTACTTCGTGCCGGCCTCCATGGCCGCGGGCGCGGCGGTGATGTGCGCCGCCCACGCGCTAAGCCTCCTGATTAAGCCCGGGCTGGCCATCCCCATTGGCATCGTCACCTCGCTTCTGGGCGTGCCGTTCTTCATCGCCATCGTCATGACCCGAAGGAGGGCATTGTGGACGTAGAACTCACCATCACCGATCTATCTGCCGGCTATGGCTCGCGCACGGTGGTGGACGGGCTGAGTCTTCCCACCCTGTGCGGCGGGCAGGTCGTGGGGCTGCTGGGGCCGAACGCGTCCGGCAAGACCACCACCATCAAGACGCTCGCCGGCGTGCACCGCGCGCGGGGCGGCACGGTGGATTTTCGTGTCGACGGCCAGGTTCCGCGCGGACAGCGGCGCCGCCAGCTTATCGGCTATGTGCCGCAGGGGCTGCCGCACACCGCGGCGCTGCGGGCGTTTGAGGCGGTGCTGATTGCGGCGCGTCGGGAAGCATGTGAGGACCCCGTCACCCGCACCGCCGAGGTCCTGCACTCCATGGGGCTCGACGACATTGCGCAGCGCTACCTCAACGAGCTCTCCGGCGGCCAGCGCCAGCTCGTCGCCGTGGCGCAGATGCTGGTGGGGACCCCTGGGCTCATGCTTCTCGACGAACCCACCTCCGCCCTCGATCTCAACCGCCAGCTCTTCGTCTTGGGCCGCGTGCGGGCAAAAGCTCGGGAGGAAGGCAGCCTCGCGTTGGTGGCGATTCATGACATCAACCTGGCGGCCCGGATGTGTGACCAGCTCGTCGTGCTCCACGGTGGCAAGGCCCGCGCCCATGGCGCGCCGGGGGAGGTGCTCACGGAGGAACTCTTGCGCGAGGTCTACGGCGTAGAGACGGATGTGCTGGACCACCGCGGGCAACCCGTCGTGGCGCTGCGGGAGGTTAGTTAGACTCGGGCCGTGTGAGCCGAAATTCGCCCGAGAACCTCCTGTTGTACCTCACCCCGGAGGATGAAAACACCATCCGGGAAGTCTACGCAGCCCTGGCTCAGCGTGGCTTTCCGGTGCAGCACCAGCGCCCACACATTACGGTGACGTTCGCGCCGGTGCTCGAGACTTCAGTCGTCGACGAGGCTCGCAGCCTGCTCCCACCGCTGATGCCGGCGCAATTTCATCGCGTAGGAACGGTGGTCTTCGGAAGGAAAAGCAAGCAGACCGTGGCCTGGCTTCTGGAGACCACCGATGAGCTAGAAATTGCGGCGCGGAAGATAAGCGCTAAGAACCCCGAGGGGTGCGGACCACGGTGGACGCCGCATCTGACGATGGGCCTGCGCCTGCCCCGGGCACTGGTGCCTGACTATATGCGCGCCCTCGATGAGATTGCTGGGCCGGAGCATAAAGAATTCAGTGCAGAATCTGCGGCCTGGTGGCGGCCCAAGACGCAGCGTCTGGAGGTCTTTGGGGCGGCCACGGAATGAGGAAACCCCCTTCATCGAAGGATGAAGGGGGTTGAACTGTGCGCCATCAGGGAATCGAACCCCGAACCCACTGATTAAGAGTCAGTTGCTCTGCCAATTGAGCTAATGGCGCTTGTGTTTACTCGGTGACTGCTGATTTCCTCGGTGCCTGCCGTGCAACGAGATGTAACTTTAACACCCTCTTTGTAAAAAGGTAAAATCGCCAGGTAGTTGGTGGTTTATTGGGGTCTTCGGTGGTGGCGTTGTGGCCGCTTTGAAGGAGGGGCGAATTGGGTGCGCAACGGGTGGGTAACGAAACGGTTAAGGGTGGTGGCGTCAACTGGTTTGAGAGGTGCGCTGGCGGTTAGGCTATGAGAACTCTTGTCATTGTCTTTAATCATTTCTATGAGCTAGGGGTTTCTGTGCGTTCTCTATTCCCTTCTGCACGTCCCGCAGTACTTCTCTCGAGCCTCGTTGCAACGGCTTCCCTTCTGGCCGCCTGCACCATCGGCGGGGCCGCGGATTCTGGCCCAGCCGAAAACCAATCGGAAGCAGATGCTCAGACGAGTGCTTCGGCGGAGGCGTCGGCCTCGGCAGCCGCTAAAGCGAAGCAGCTGAAGTTTTCCGTCAAGGACGGTGCTAGCAATGTTGATCCATCCGAACCGGTAGAAGTGAACTCCCCGGCTGGCCTGAAGTCGGTGACGATGACCAACGAGGCTGGCATTGAAGTGGAAGATGAGCTGTCCTCGGACTCGACCACGTGGAAGAGTGCTGAGGTGCTGGGATATAACCGCACGTACACCATCGATGCCACGGACAAAGACGGCACCCACAAGACCATCACGTTCACCACCCCGCAGGCCGCAGGGGTATCCGAGGTAGCTTTGAGCCCACTGCCGGACTCCGAAGTAGGCGTGGGTCAGGTTATCGGCGTGCGCTTTGGCAACTACGTCACTGACCGCAAGGCGGCCGAAAAGGCTATTACGGTCAAAACAGAGCCCGCCGTCGACGGTGCTTTTTACTGGGTGAATAACCAGGAGGTGCGCTGGCGCCCGGAAAACTATTGGGAGCCGGGTACGAAGGTGACTGTTGACGTCGACCTGTACGGTCGCAACCTCGGCGGCGGTGTCTACGGCGGCGAGGATGCCTCAACCAACTTTACTATCGGCGACCGCGTCATCACGCTGATCGATAACAACACGAAGATGATGTCGGTGTTCAAGAATGGTGAGGTGCTGCGCCGCATTCCTGTCTCGATGGGCAGGGATGGCCAGTGGGATACCCCGAACGGCGCCTACATCATCGGTGACCAGTACCCGTCCCTTACCATGGACTCGACTACCTTTGGCCTGGCTCTCGACGCTGGCGGTTACAAGACCGACGTTCAGTGGGCGACGCAGATGTCCTATTCCGGAATCTATGTCCATGCGGCGCCTTGGGCTGTGGGTGCGATGGGCAGTTATAACCAGTCCCACGGCTGTATCAATGTAACTACTGAGGCTGCTCAGTGGTTCCAAAACACGGTCAAACGCGGCGATATTGTGAGGGTTTCCAACACCGGCGGTGGTGTGCTGAGTGCGCTCGATGGTCTAGGGGACTGGAATATGGATTGGGCTACCTGGTCTGCGGGCAATGCTACCGCTAATCAGTAGCTCCCCGGGGATCGATCAGGGTGCACCCGAAAGTTAAAACAGCTAATTCGGCGTCAGTGCCCTAAATGGCTGTAACGGGCAGCATTGCGACGTGCGCGCATGTAATGCAAAGTGTGTGAAGTGTAATGCTTTAACTTCTACAAAGTGGTTTGCATCACGTCTTTGTTTTGGTGAATCTTGTGGAGAACTAGTTATTCACTGCAAAGATGGAGGCAGAAGTGGATCTCTACGAGTACCAAGCTCGAGACCTCTTTGAAGCTCATGGCGTTCCCACCCTCAAAGGCATCGTTGCGACCTCGGCCGTGCAGGCTGAAGAAGCAGCCGTGAAGTTGGGGACACCGGTGGTCGTGGTCAAAGCACAAATCAAAACCGGTGGGCGCGGAAAGGCTGGGGGAGTCAAGCTAGCGCACAGTCCTGCGGAAGCCGCGGAGAAGGCCAATGAGATTCTAGGCCTGAAGATCAAGGGGCACACCGTGCGCAAGGTCATGGTGGCAGAAGGTGCCGACATCGCTGCGGAATACTACTTCTCCATCCTCCTGGACCGCACCAAACGCCGTTACCTGGCCATGCTCTCCAAAGAAGGCGGCGTGGAGATTGAGAAGCTGGCCGAAGAGCGCCCAGATGCCCTGATTAAGCGCAGCTTCTCCCCACTCGATGGCATGACAGACACCCTCGCTCGAGACATGGCGTATGAGGCGGGGTTTGACGAGGGGGACGTCGCCAAGCTGGTGCCCGTATTCAAGAAGCTCTACACGGTGTACACGGAAGAAGACGCCACGCTTGTAGAGGTGAACCCACTGGTCAAGACATCGAGCGGTGAGATCATCGCGCTTGATGGCAAAATCACGCTGGACGATAACGCGCAGTTCCGCCACCCCGAGCACCGGGACCTCCAAGACCACGGGGCGACCGATCCGCTGGAGCTCAAGGCGCAGAAGATGGGGTTGAACTACGTGAAGCTTGACGGTTCCGTGGGGATTATCGGCAATGGCGCTGGCCTAGTGATGTCCACGCTCGACGTCGTGGCCTATGCCGGCGAGGATTTTTCTTCGCAGCCGAAGCCCGCGAACTTCCTCGATATCGGTGGTGGCGCTAATGCGGAGGTGATGGCCAACGGGCTCGAAGTGATTCTCAGTGATCCGCAGGTGAAATCGGTCTTTGTCAATGTCTTCGGCGGTATTACCGCCTGCGATGAAGTGGCCAAGGGCATCGTGCAGGCCTACAAAATCCTGGACTCGGAGGGGATTGAACCCAAGCCGCTCGTGGTGCGCCTGGATGGCAACAACGCGGAATTGGGACGCGCGATTCTGAATGACGCACACCTGCCCAAACTGGAGCAGGTTGAAACCATGGACGCTGCGGCCCGCCGGGCTGCGGAGCTGGCGAACTAGGAGTAGACATGTCGATTTTTCTCAACAAAGACTCGCGGATCATTGTCCAGGGCATGACGGGGTCCGAAGGTATGAAGCACACGCGTCGCATGCTGGGATCCGGCTCCACCATCGTAGGTGGGGTCAACCCGCGCAAGGCAGGTGAGCGTGTGGATATTGAGGGGCGTGAGATTCCCGTCTTCGGCAGCGTGCGTGAGGCCATGCAGGCTACCGATGCCAATGTCACCGTCATTTTTGTGCCGGCAAAGTTCACTAAGGACGCAGCGGAAGAAGCCATCCGTGCCGGTATTGAACTCGTGGTCATCATTACGGAAGGAATTCCGGTGAAGGACACCGCTGAGCTCTATGCGCTGGGACGAGAATCCAAAACCCGCATCATTGGGCCGAACTGTCCGGGGCTCTACACACCGGGCGAATCTAATGCGGGCATTATTCCGGCAGAGACTGCGCCAAACCCAGGAAAGATTGGCTTGGTGTCGAAGTCGGGCACGCTGACGTATCAGATGATGTACGAGCTATCCGATATTGGTTTTAGCACGTGCGTGGGAATCGGTGGAGATCCGATTATTGGGACCACGCACATTTCAGCGATTGAGGCCTTCCAGAATGATCCGGATACCGAGGTGATCATTATGATCGGTGAAATCGGCGGTGATGCAGAGGAGCATGCCGCTGCCTATATCAAGGACCACGTCACGAAGCCGGTGATTGCGTATATCGCGGGCTTTACCGCGCCGGAAGGCAAGACGATGGGGCATGCTGGCGCCATCGTGTCTGGTGGTTCTGGTACGGCAGAAGGCAAGAAGGCGGCGCTCGAGGCCGCTGGAGTGAAAGTGGGCAAGACCCCCTCGCAGGCAGCGGAGCTGGTGCGAGCGGCCCTG
The DNA here is from genome assembly GCF_001813175.1 of Corynebacterium sp. HMSC069E04. Lineage (NCBI taxonomy): Bacteria > Bacillati > Actinomycetota > Actinomycetes > Mycobacteriales > Corynebacteriaceae > Corynebacterium > Corynebacterium sp. HMSC069E04. The sequence goes on from NZ_KV811688.1 coordinate 54,296, forward strand.
GCTTAAAGATATGGTGCATGAGTCTCAGGACTCAGGCGCCGGTAGGGGGCTAGCGGGGGAGCCCGCGACGCCGAGACACTGTCTTGTCAAAGGGGATCCAAAATCGTAGCGCGGCGTCTTGGTTCTTAGAGATTCCGATGCGCGGCCCGCGGACCCACTCGGGCTCCTCTTCGCGTGCGCCAAGTTTTACCGGGGTTCCGTTATCTTCAAGGCTGAATCCTAAGGCCTTACCCAAATTGCCAGGGCCGCGGGCGAGATTGTGAAAATCCGTGTCGCCCCGGCGCTGGTAGGCAATGTCTAGCCCGTCGATGACTTCTCCGCCGCGGAGCAAGCAACCCTGACCGGTGCCTTCGGGCGCGCAGACGAGATTGCCGTTCCGATGGATGCCATAAGACATGTAGACGTAGAGGCGCCCGGGTGGGCCAAACATGGCTGCGTTGCGCGGCGTGCGGCCCTTAAAAGTGTGTGAGGCCTCATCGTCTGCGCCGAGGTAAGCCTCGACCTCCGTGATGCGTACTGAAACGCCGTTGTGCGTGAGCACCGTGCCCAGAAGCTGGGGAGCAACGACGTCGGCGGTGTCGGTGAAATCGATCATTGCCGCAGTCTAACGTGAAAACAAGCGTTAGGCCTTAGCTCTTTCTTCCTCTGCTTCAATCTCTGCATTGAATTCGCGCTTGGAGGATTGCCATTGGTCCTCAGTCATTCCGATACGCCAGTAGCCAGAGATAGAAACGTCTTCCTTGGGAATTCCAGATTCCACGAAAAGGAAGCGACGCAGCTCTTTGATCATCTCGGCGACACCGTGGATGAACCAGCTGGTTTTCTTCTCCTTGGGGATACCAGCCTCGCGTACCACGCGGGATAGCTCAGTGCCGTGGGTAGCGCCGTTGCGGATTACCCAGACGATCTCCACACCCTCGCGGGTGGGCAGCTCGAACGTGCGGTCTTCGTCTTCGATCTCGATGAAGGCAGTAGCGGTCGCGCCCTCGGGGAGATGCTGGACACCCGCACCGATGGCCGGTGCCGCAGATTCATCGCCGGCGAAGATGAAGTGCTCATATTCTTCGGCAGGTCCCCACGCGCCACCTGGGCCGAGGAAGCCGATCTTCTCTCCGGCCTTAGCGGCTCGTGCCCACGGACCAGCCAGACCGGAATCACCGTGGGTGACAAAATCAACGTCGAAGTCCCCGGTCTCCGGGTCTAGGTTAATCAGGGTATAGGTGCGGAGAATTGGTTGTTTATTACGCGGCTGCTCTTCGCGAATCTGCTGGATATCAAACGGCCAAGAGTAGTCAGCATTTTCTGGCACAAACAACAACTTGATGTAGTGATCCGTAAACTCCAGCTCCTTGCCTACAAATGCTGGAGAGTTCATGCTCAACCGAATCAAATCCGGAGAAACCTGCGTGCGACCAGTCACGGTTGCTTCATGCGCTTTGCGGGGCTTGCGCTTCGGCGCTGCCTCTTTAGCTTGGCCAGCCATCGTTATCACTGTCCTTTGAAAACTTGAGGTGCTGTGCTGGCGGAAACCTACGCACTATACAATTAGGTAAGGCTAACATACTCAAGGCCGGCCCGTTGTGGGGCTTGGTGGTGCGGTGTGGTGGTGCTGGGGCTCAATGCAAAAAGTTGACCCCGCATCCTGCTCAAACAGAATGCGGGGTCTATTCGGGGTGGCTGACGGGGCTCGAACCCGCGACACCCAGGATCACAACCTGGTGCTCTACCAGCTGAACTACAGCCACCATCGTTGCGGAAAGCAACGAGATACAGGTTAACCCACGTTCTCCGTTTTACAAAAACGCCTGGTAGTCGTTGGTAGTAGCCGCCTTGAGCTCCTCAGCTTCCGGGGTGGAGGGGCCGTTATCTGTGCGGAACACGCTGCGGCGATAAAAATCGAGCTCGCGAATGGACTCGATGATGTCCTGCAGGGCTCGATGTGCCATCCCCTTGTCGGGCTGGTTGTAATAGGCCCGCGGGTGCCAGCGGCGTGCCAGCTCCTTAATTGTGGAGACATCAATCATTCGGTAGTGCAGCGCGGCGTCCAGGCGCGGCATGTATTCGCGAATAAAGGTGCGGTCCGTAGCGATGGAATTGCCGGCAAGGGGTGCCGGATGATTGGCGTCGCAGTGCTTCTCGACGAGCTTCAGCACCGCCTCCTCTGCCTCCTTAATCGTGATTACAGATTCCCGAATCTCCTTGTCCAGCCCAGACTTCGCGTGCATCTCGGTGACGAAGTCATCCATCTGCGCGAGTTCTTCCTCCGTGGCGTGGACGACGAGGTCAATGCCCTCGTCGAGAATGTTCAGTTCGGCGTCGGTAATCACGGCGGCAACTTCCACGATCACGTGGCGCTTCGGATTAAGCCCGGTCATCTCCAGGTCGATCCAGACGAGGCGGTCGTTCTTAGCGGGGATATCACTCATGTCTTCCACCATAGTTTCTCTTGGAGCGTGGTCGGGAACGCGCGCTCTTGGCTCGGTGGGGGGAAGTGGGGGTGGGGGAAGAGTGTGCTTATCGAAATCGGTCTCTTAATCGATATGTGCTGGGGATTTGTGCTGGATGTCAATGTTGAGGGTGGCGCCTTCTCAACTTTTTTATGATTTCACGCACGAAAGTCGTCGTGGAAGGGGCATTATTAGGTCAGCCTTTAACGTGACGGCACTCACATATTGCGAAGGACGGTAACCTACCGATGTCAGCCTTTCTCGACACCCTCAACTCTTTGATTTGGTCACCAGCACTAGTCTTCCTGTGTCTTGGCGCGGGAATCTATTTCACCGTGGCCACCAAGTTCTTGCAGGTACGCTGCATTCCGGACATGATTAAGCAGCTGAAGGATGGTGAAAGCTCCGATTCGGGTGTCTCCTCCTTCCAGTCGCTGATGATTTCGCTAGCGGGCCGTGTCGGCGTGGGCAATATCGCTGGTGTAGCGACGGCTATTGCCTTCGGTGGACCAGGTGCGGTGTTCTGGATGTGGGCCGTGGCCCTGCTGGGATCTGCCACCTCGTTTGTGGAATGTACTCTGGCGCAGGTTTATAAGGAGAAGGACCAGGACACCGGTGAGTACCGTGGTGGCCCGGCTTATTACATCGAGAAGGCCTACAAGCACACTAAGGCCGGACCATTCATGGTGGTTTATGGCATCGTCTTCGCCATTGCGATGATCCTGGCCACCAGCTACTTCCTGCCTGGTATCCAGGCGAACGGCGTGGCCGCTGCAGTCCAGAACGCTTGGGGTATTGAAGTCGGCTGGTCTGCCCTGGTTCTGGGCGGGATTCTAGCCATCATCATTATCGGTGGTGTCAAGCGCATCGCGAACTTCGCGTCCCTCGTGGTTCCGTTCATGGCGGCTGCCTACATTCTCTTTGCCATCATCATTCTGATCATGAACTTTAACCAGATTCCCGAAGTCTTCGGCATGATCTTTAAGTCTGCTTTCGGCGCCGAGCAGGCCTTCTCCGGCCTGTTGGGCTCGGCCATCATGTGGGGAGTCAAGCGCGGTATTTACTCTAACGAGGCTGGTCAGGGTACCGGTCCGCAGTCTGCTGCGGCCGCGGAGGTGTCCCACCCAGCTAAGCAGGGGTTCGTTCAGGCTTTCGCGGTGTACATCGATACCCTCTTCGTATGCTCCGCAACCGCCTTCATCATCATCTCTACCGACATGTACAAGGTCTTCGAGGGCGAATCTGAGGACGGTCCCGTGCGTTATGCCGGCTCTATCCCGGATGGTGTTGAGGTGGGTCCGGGCTTTGTCCAGCACGGTCTAGACACCCTGTTGGCAGGTTTCGGACCGAGCTTCATTGCCATCGCCATCGCGTTCTTTGCCTTTACTACCGTCTTGGCCTACTACTACATGGCAGAGGTCAACCTGACCTACTTCAACCGCTGGATCAGCAACAAGACCACCCGTCGCGCGCTGGTGTGGCTCCTGCGCATTCTCCTCGTGGTCTCCGTGATTGTCGGAGCTACCACGACTCCGGGTGCAGCCTGGGCGCTGGGTGATATCGGCGTTGGCGCGACTGCATGGCTTAACATCATCGCCATCCTCTTCCTGCAGGTCCCGGCTCTCAAGTGCCTCAAGGACTACAGCGCACAGAAGGCTGCTGGCAAGGACCCGCAGTTTGACCCAGAGGCGTTGGGAATCAAGAACGCAGAGTTCTGGGTAGAGCGCAAGGCTGCCCGGCAGGAAGCCGCGCAGAAAGCTATCGCGGAGCAATCGCCGCTCCAAGGTAAGTAAAGCAATGCCCGCTCTCTTTAAAACAGGAGAGCGGGCATTGTGGTGTTCTAAGCCATCTTCGAATAGAAGCTACCGATGAGCGGTGCAGCAATTGGGGTGGGCACAATCTTACCCAGCGCGTTCATTGCTTTCGAAAGTGGCCCGGGGACCACGCGGCGCTGGTTGCGGGCCATGGCCTCCAGAGTTTCTTCAGAGCAAGACTCGTAGGTGGTCCACAAGAAATCCGGGACGACCTTGTCCACGATCGATTGCTCTTCTTCGGGGATGACGGCATCGCGCACCGGGCCAGGGGCAAGCAGCGTGCAGGTCACGCCGGAGCCCTTGAGCTCGTAGTGCAGGGCCTCAGTAAAGGCATTGACACCTGCCTTGGTGAAAACATAGGTGGCATTGTTTGGAATGGAAACGTTGCCCGCCGCCGAGCCCACATTGCAGATAGCGCCGCTGCGCCGCGGCAGCATCTGCTCCAGAGCAGCGCGCGTCAGACGGTGAACGGCCTTGCCGTTGAGGTCGAACTGCCGGGTTTCATAGTCCCAGTCCTGATCCATGAACTTGCCAAAGCTGGCGATACCCGCTGAGTTGACGATGATGGAAATTTCCTTGCCCGCCATGAACTCGATGACGCGGTCCACGTCCGCTGCCTCGGAGAGGTCCGCTGCCAGCGCAATGGCGTCCACCTCGTGGCGTGAGCGCAGATCCGCAGCGATGGACTCGAGGACGTCTTCGCGGCGTGCGACCAGGATGACGTTGTAGCCGCGGGCGGCCAGGTCCTTGGCCATCGCAGCGCCAATTCCCTGGCTAGCGCCGGTCAGCAGCGCATAGGAGGAGCGGGTAGGGGCGGGCAGCCCAGGGGAGTGAGCCATAAGCGGCATCCTTTCTCTCAGGGTGGGAAGTCTCCACCCAGCGTAGAGCAATCAGGGTTTAAATCAGGGTAAACACCGATGAATCCTCAGTCCCAACTCTGGATAATGGAAGGTGAAAGGAGAGATCATGAACAACCAACGTTTGACCCGTTCCACAACTGACACGATGCTCGGAGGTGTGTGCGGCGGCATCGCACACACCTACAACCTTGATCCGACCCTGGTGCGCATTCTCTTCGTTGTTGCGACCCTACTGGGCTTCTCAGGCATTCTGCTCTACCTCATCCTCTGGGTTGTCATCCCAGTGGAGTAGTTACTGCAGCGGGCCCAGAGCCATGAACCGCTTCCACGTTTCCCACTCTTCGCGCAAGCGTGGCAAGGCGCTGGGTGGGGTGGCGGAGTCGTCGACAAGCACGGCGTCCTGCATGCGCACGCCGTTGTCGAAGAAGAGAGCCGCGTGCCCGGATGCCCCGTAGCGGAGGACCGGCACCAAGTTGAGCCCATCGAAAGACAGCGGGGCGTTGGGGCGCACATCGAGCCCCGCGATCGCCGCGAGCGTGGGTGCCAAGTCGAGCGGGGAGACGAGCTCTGTGCACTCTCCGGATTCTGCAACCCCGGGCCACAGGAGGGACATGGCGGCCTTATCTCCCTGCAGGGAAGCCACCGCCACCACACCATCGAGGGTGTCCAGTAGCTGGGGGTTCGGCTGTTCGAGAAGACGAAAGACCTGCGAAGAAGCTGGCTGGGTATCCTCCCGAACCTCGAAGCCAGCGGCCTTGAAAATCTCCGTGATGCGCGTTGTGGCTCCGCGCTGTGGATATTGTCCGGTGAGCACCGCGCGGCGTGATGCCGCATAGCTTGGTGCCGGTACCCACGCGTTAGTGAAGCGCATACCGCGCAGCGCTGATTCCGGGGCGTGGTCAAAAGTCGCGAGGGTGATGTCCATGGAAGAGAGTCCAATCTGTGCCCAAAGGCCACTTTCTGAGGCTTAGTGAAGCCCTAGAAAGTGGCCTTGACCTGCGTGCCCCCAGCAGGATTCGAACCCGCGACACATGGGGTAGAAACCCACTGCTCTAATCCACTGAGCTATGGAGGCGTACCGAAAACATCATAACGCACCGCTGCGGACCACCTGATTATCGGGCTATCGCTGGTGTTAGTTCTGCGCTGGTGTTGAGGAAGCAAATTCGGCAAGGCGGGCGGTGGCGGTGGTGAGGAGGGAATCGATCGAGGTAGCCACGCCGTAGAGATAATCCCCAGCCTCCGTGGTGTGGACTCCGCCGCGTCCGCGGGAAAGTAGCTTCACATTGAGATCTTTTTCAAGCTTGCGGACGGTCAGGCTCAAAGAAGGTTGTGTGAGCTGTAGCGCTTCCGCAGCTTGCGTGAAAGAACCGTGATCTACGACGGCCCGAAAGTGGTGAAGCTGGCGAGAGTCCATGAGAGCAGACTACACGAATGCTGAGAATAATTTACCTTTTAGGTAAGAGAACGTCTGTGGCGGTAGACTGCCCACCATGCACACTGAGAAAGAAAATCCCAGCTCACAGCACTTTCGGGGGCTGGCGCACTCGGGGTCGGGAGCGCAGCCTTCCCGCTTGTTGAATTTTTCTTTCGTCGTCTTCGCGGGCCTCGTGGGAGGAATTATTTCCTTGTTCTTTCTCGCGGATTCGCTTGCCGCCCTGGGCATCCCCGACCCAGGCCGCATGACAACGTTCGGCCTTCCCTTCTTCCGTGCGGTTGCCTGGATGCTCATGGCGCTAGCCATCGGTTCATTTATGTCCAGCGCCTTCTTGATTTACCCGGCCGTGCCGGACAAGGACAACGAGCGTCTCATCGAGGCTGGCCTGACCGTCGATGGGCACATTGCGGCGCGCACCGGCGCGTGGGCCGCCGTGGGCGCTGCGGTGGTGTCGTTGATTGAGGTTCCCCTCGTGATGTCGGACCTCACCGGTACCCCGTTGGGCCAAGTCCTCAACCCAGAGCTGATGGGCATGGCGGTGGGACAGATTGCCACGTCGCAAGTGTGGCTGCTCACCGCGGGAATCGCAGCGCTCGTTGCCATCATGGGCTTTGTTGCGCGCACCTGGGCGGGACAGGTTGCCACGTTCTTCCTGTCGCTGTTGTTGACGGTGCCCCTCGGCATGGAGGGTCACTCGGCCTCCGGCGGCGATCATGATTACGGCACGAACTCGCTGCTATTGCACCTTTTCTTCATCATGCTGTGGGTCGGCGGGCTCATGGGTCTCATTGCGCATGGCCGCCGCCTAGGCCCTGACATGGGCGTGGCGGTTCGCCGCTACTCTACGGTTGCGCTGCTGTCCATTGTGGGGCTGGCGGCGACCGGTGTGGTCAACGCGCTCATCCGCGTTGAGTTAGGGGATTTATTCACCACTCGCTATGGATTGCTGGTGTTGAGCAAAACAGTGCTCACCGTGGTGCTCGCGGCCATCGGCTTTGTGCATCGCCGGGTCACCATTCCGCAACTGACACGCACTCCGCGCCTGTTCATCCGGGTGGCCGTGGTGGAGGTTCTCATCATGGCGGCCACAGTCGGCGTGGCTATCTCGATGGGCCGTACACCGCCCCCGCCGCCGCGGGATCCGAACCTCAACGCCATGCAGATCCTCGTGGGCTACGAGCTTTTCGACGCCCCCACAGCCACCAACGTGTGGACCATGTTCCGCTTTGATCTCATGTTTGGCTCGCTCGGACTCGTGCTAGCCGGCTTCTACCTGTACGCGCTCTGGCGTCTGAAGCAGCGTGGGCTGACGTGGTCGGCGGTGCGTACTACCTGGTTCCTTGTGGGTTCACTGGGCCTGACGCTGATCCTGAGCAATGGCATCGGCCTATACATGCCGGCGCTGTACTCCATGCACATGTTGGTGCACATGATTCTGTCGATGGCAATTCCCCTGTGCCTCGTGTTGGGCGCCCCAGTGACGCTGGTGATGGAAGCCTTTGAGCCGGGTGAGCCGGGCAAGCCCACGCTTCACGACGCCGCCGTCGCCCTCACCAAATCCCGTACCCTGCGTGTGCTCACGCACCCAGCGGTCAATGTCCTGCAGTTCCTGGCCATCCTCTACGTGCTCTACCTCTTCCCGAGCTTCTATGAGGTCGCCATTTCGGAACATGCCGGGCACGTCATCATGAACTGGGTCTTCTTGATTTCCGGCTATATCTACTACTGGGAGGTCATCGGCCCGGATCCGCTGCCGTGGCGCGCGCCCACGGGTGTTCGCCTGTTGATTCTGTTTGTGTCGATGCCCCTGCACCTCTTCGCCGGTGTTTATCTCATGCAGATGCAGGTGATTCTTGGTTTGGACTTCTATGAATCCTTGAACCTGCCGTGGAATCCGGACTTTGTGAAGGACCAGCGGACCGGCGGCGGCATTTCTTGGGGATTCGGCCAATTCCCGCTGGTGATTGTGTTCGGCTCACTATTCCGGGACTGGCTGCGGGAAGATCGCGCGACTGCTCGGCGCTATGATGCTAAGGCAGACGTGGACGGCGATGCTGATCTGGAACGCTATAACGCGATGCTCAAGCAAATGGGGGAAGGCGACGAATCTAGCTTCCGCCAGCACTAGGGGTGCCAGCACGAGAGAGCTGGCGCGTCCAGGGTGATGGAAAGGGTACTTCTGCCTGGATAAACGGATTTTTTGTTGACGCTTGCAACAAGTTATCCACAGGTTGCTGGCGGAGTCATTGCGGGTGCTGTTCCTGGTGGCAAAGATGCGAGGTAAGGGAGGCGCATCGCTTCCTCAACCGCAAGAAAGCTACCAGCCATGACCAGCAAAGGAATCAAGCAATGTCTCAATACCCAATTTCCATTACAGGACGTCTGACTCACGACCCGCACCTGACCAAAATCAGCGACACCATGTATAAGGCCCGCATCCGTATCGCTTCTTCCCGCAGCGTTCCGGAGAAAGACGAGGAAGGCAAAACCGTATGGCGGGAGCTGGATCTCAACTTTATCGATGGAGAAGTGTGGGGGCAGTGCGCCATCAACGTGAAGAAGTCACTGTTTAAGGGCATGCCCGTCTTCGTTATGGGTTCCATCGTGACTGACCGGTGGGAAGATCAGCACGGTGCGAAGCGCTCTAGGACCTATATCAAAATCGCCCACGTGGGCCTGGACCTCAACCGCTTCTGCATCACCTCTACAAAGATCGGTACCTCCTATGGTGAGGAGGGCAGCGAAGCCCTCTGGCTAGGGGAGAATCCGCCGGTTTTGGACGTGGATTACACGGCGCCGCCGAGCGATTCACAAAACGCAAGGGATACGCAGAACACAGAGAGCACAGAAGGCTCGGAGAGTGCAACGGAAGAAGCAATGCCAGCTGCATTGCGGCCGGGAGATACTCCGCAGGACACCGCGGCGGACCGTCAGCAAGCGCAGGCCGGGGCTGAGCCATACCTTGAACCGGAGCCAGAAGAAGCGATGGTCTAAGGACAAAGGACCACCGCCACCCATGTCATGTAGTCTTTGTACTGTTATTTACCAATCCTGACAAAAGCAAAGGGTGAAACATGGGCGAATTCATCTACACGATGAAAAACGTGCGTAAGGCCATCGGTGACAAGGTTATTTTGGACAACGTCACCATGGCTTTCTACCCGGGCGCCAAGATCGGCGTCGTGGGCCCCAACGGTGCAGGTAAGTCCTCGATCCTGAAGATTATGGCCGGACTGGATCAGCCTTCCAACGGTGAGGCCTTCATCGATCCGGGCAAGACCGTCGGCATCCTCCTCCAGGAGCCGCCGCTCAACGAGGAAAAGACGGTCCGTGAGAACGTCGAAGAGGGCCTTGGAGAAATTTTCCAGAAGAAGCAGCGCTTCGAAGAGATTGCCGAAGAGATGGCCACCAACTACTCCGATGAACTCATGGAGGAGATGGGCAAGCTCCAGGAGGAGCTGGATGCTGCCGATGCCTGGGAAGTGGATTCCAAGATCGAGCAGGCCATGGAAGCACTGCGCTGCCCGCCGTCCGATGACCCGGTGACCAACCTCTCCGGTGGCGAGCGCCGCCGCGTCGCGCTGGCCAAGCTGCTGCTGAGCGAGCCGGACCTGCTGCTGCTCGACGAGCCCACTAACCACCTTGACGCCGAGTCCGTCCAGTGGCTGGAGAAGCACCTCGAGAACTATCCAGGAGCTGTCCTCGCCGTGACCCACGACCGTTACTTCCTCGACCACGTCGCGGGCTGGATCTGTGAGGTGGACCGCGGCAAGCTCTACCCCTACGAGGGCAACTACTCCACCTACCTGGAGAAGAAGGCCGAGCGTCTCGAGATCGCTGGCGCTAAGGACAAGAAGCTGCAGAAGCGCCTCAAGGACGAGCTCGCGTGGGTTCGCTCCGGTGCGAAGGCCCGCCAGGCCAAGAACAAGGCTCGTCTCCAGCGCTACGAGGAAATGGCTGCGGAGGCCGAGCAGTACAAGAAGCTCGACTTCGAAGAGATTCAGATTCCGACTCCGCCGCGCCTGGGTAACAAGGTCGTGGAGGTCAAGAACCTGACCAAGGGCTTCGACGGCCGTGTCCTCATCAAGGATCTTTCCTTCACCTTGCCGCGTAACGGCATTGTCGGCGTTATCGGCCCGAACGGTGTGGGTAAGTCCACCCTGTTCAAGACCATCGTGGGCTTGGAGCAGCCGGATTCGGGTTCCGTTGACGTCGGCGAGACCGTCAAGCTGTCTTATGTTGACCAGGGCCGCGAGAACATCGACCCGGAGGCCACCGTGTGGGAGGTCGTCTCCGACGGGCTGGATTACATCCACGTCGGTCAGAACGAGATGCCGTCCCGCGCCTACCTCTCCGCTTTCGGTTTCAAGGGTGCTGACCAGCAAAAGCCTTCCAAGGTCCTCTCCGGTGGTGAGCGTAACCGCCTGAACCTGGCCTTGACTCTCAAGGAAGGCGGCAACCTGATCCTTCTCGATGAGCCGACCAACGACTTGGACGTGGAAACCCTGGGCTCCCTGGAAAACGCCCTGGAGAAGTTCCCTGGCTGCGCCGTGGTCATCTCCCACGATCGCTGGTTCCTCGACCGCACCTGTACTCACATCTTGGCGTGGGAGGGCAACGTCGCAGAAGGCCAGTGGTTCTGGTTCGAGGGCAACTTCGGCGACTACGAGAAGAACAAGGTCGAGCGTCTCGGCGAGGAGGCTGCACGCCCGTCCCGCGTTACCCACCGTAAGCTCAGCCGCTAGGGCCTTTAAGTCCCTAGCGTTAAAGCACGAACTCCGGAAGGAACCTGGAATGTCCGCTCAGAATGTTGTGTCGGAGGAGACCAAGGACAACGTCCACGCGCTTACTGTGGGCGTGCGCTGGTCGGACTTTGACATGTACGGCCACATGATGAATGCTAACTTCATTGAGCTGGCGCAGGAGGCGCGCTTGGCTTTTGCCATGCACCACTTCTACGCACGTGGCGTCAATATGGTGGCTTTCGTTCGTCACATCGAAGCGGACTATGTCCGCCCCATCAAGTGGGATGGACGCCATGGAACGGTGACGGTGGAAACCACGGTGGTGCGCCTCGGCACCACGTCTTTCACTACTCGCCAGACGATCAAGGATGCGCAGGGCCAAGTGGCCTGCGTCATTGATTGCGTGCAGGTCACCATTGACCCGGATACTCAGATGCCGCGAGAGGTCTCTGAGCAGGAGCGCAACATTATCCTGGAGCACGCTGTCGTCGAGCTTGAGCAGCAGTAATGGAGCGCGAAACTCTGACATTGCGCAGCGGTGGGGTAGGGCTGCGCGCCCTCCTCTCCCGCGCGACGGGGCTGGATGCATCCGCAGCGGTGCGCCTGCGTCAGTACGACACCAACCAGGCTGAGGTCTTTGTGACCACGCCGTTCGACGTCGTCGTGGCTCGGCGTTGCGAGGGGACCGTGGGCCGCGACGGTGCCGTGGTGTCGGCGCAGGCGCTTCTCGATGCCCTCCACACCGCCCCTGATTCCCTCGGCCACGAGGGAGGCGTGGAACTTGATTTAGGTCCAGCACGTGATCCGTCCTGGCCGGGGGCCTTGCCGCCGGCACAGGGTTTTAAGGAGATCGACTCGCTGCCAGTCGACGTTGTCCGTGAACTCGCGGACAAGGGCCGCCAGCTGGCCCGCCAATTCTCCGGGCCGATGGGACCTCCGAAGAGCCTGCTGAATCAGACGGTGCTCACCGTGAATGATGCGGAGACTCAGGTGGAGATTCCTATGCGGATGATTTTCGCCTGCACGAGCTTGGGGCTCATCCCGGGCTTTGCCGCCTCACTCGAGATCCCCCGCCACCTTCGCGTGGCGGGCAAGGGGCGCTGGGTGCGCCTTGATGCGCCTTATGGCAGCGTTTACCACTCGACGCGGCTGTCCTTGTTCTAAAGGTCTAAAGCAGTGCGTACCCCGCCAGTGCGGCGCCTACGGCGACCGTCCACGGCGGGGCTTTGCATAAGAGTGCTATTCCTGTGCCCACTGCGATGAGCGCCGAGGCCCACCCCGTAACTCCGTGAGTGATGATGGGGCTTACAGGACCGTACATCGCGCAGTGTGCTCATGCTCCGCATACTAGCGTCTGACGGGGAGCCGTGCCTACTGAGCAGGAACAACACATCTAAGGGGTGATCTGCGTTACCCTAAAGGGGTCGAATTCTTTTTCTTCAGCAAAAGGAGATGGCTCGAAGCATGCGTATTGGCGTACCCAAAGAAATCATGAATAACGAAAACCGCGTCGCGCTTACCCCCAGCGCGGCCGGGACGCTGGTGAAGGATGGCCATGAGGTTGTAGTGGAAACAACGGCCGGGGAAGGTGCTTCTTTTCCGGACTCCAGCTATGAAGAGGTCGGCGCGACCATCGTTCCCTCCGCAGCGGAGGCCTGGGCTGCGGATATGGTGGTCAAGGTTAAAGAGCCACTCGAGTCAGAATATGGATATCTGCGCGAGGACCTCCTGCTGTTCACCTACCTGCACTTGGCTGCGGACCGCCCGTTGACGGAAGCGCTGATCACATCGGGGACGACGGCCGTAGCCTATGAAACCGTGACCGATTCTCGCGGCACCCTACCACTGTTGACCCCGATGTCCCAGGTTGCTGGTCGTCTTGCCGTAATCGAGGGCGCGCACCATCTGCTCTCCACCGAAGGTGGGCGAGGTTTGCTGGTTGCTGGCGTACCAGGCACGCGGCCAGCCCGCGTTGTCGTTATCGGTGGTGGCCAAGTGGGGGCGTCGGCAGTGGCAATGGCGCACGGCCTGCGCGGCGAGGTGACGGTGTTGGACCTTGACCCGCACGTGTTGCAGCGCTTCGATGAGCAGTATCAGGGCAGCGTGCGCACGATTGTGTCGGATCCGGCGGCGCTCGAGGCTGAGTTGCTGGAGGCGGACTTGGTTATCGGCGCGGTGTTGGTTCCAGGTGCTGCGGCGCCGAAGTTGGTGCGCGAAGATGTGGTCGAGCGGATGAAGAAGGGCGCTGTGCTTGTCGACGTCGCCATTGACCAAGGCGGCTGCTTTGAAAACTCCCACAAGACCTCGCACGATGATCCCACCTTCAAGGTGCACGACACGATCTTCTACTGCGTGGCCAACATGCCGGGCGCGGTAGCGAATACCTCCGCCCGGGCGTTGGGCTCTGCCACTCTGCCCTATATGCGTGCAGTGGCTGCTGATGGCTTTGACGGTGCGGTTGAGCGCTACCCAGGCTTGGGCGATGGACTCATGACTCGTGGGGGAGAGCTGCTGTCCCAGCCGGTAAAGGACGCCTTCGGGCTTTAGGGAGCGCGGTTGATGAGCATCGCCGCCACTCGCTCCATGTGGTCCCAAATCATGGCGCGATAGGCCGGCGGGATGGTCTCCTCGTCGATCTGCGCTAAGGAGTTGCCCATGAGCTCGAGCCAGCGATCATGGGCGGCCATATCGATGGGGTAGGGCGCATGGCGCATGCGCAGGCGAGGGTGGCCGCGCTGCTCGGAAAAGAGCTGTGGCCCTCCCCAATACTGCACAAGGAACCAGGTCAGGCGCTGTTCTGATCCCTCCCAGTCCTGCTGTGGGTACATCGGGCCGATGAGATCATCCTCGCGCACCTGGGCGTAGAAACCGCCGACGAGTTTCTCAAAGGTCTCCATTCCGCCGACGGCGTCGTACACGCTCGTTGGTTGCACGCCTAATCTTCCTTTCTCGTCAGGCTGGGTTCTTCCAGATCAAAGATAGCCATCCCCCGCGGGTAGGGCGTGGTAATTCCTTCCGTGTGCATGGCGGTGAGGATTTTCGCCTGCATGGCGCGCTGCACATCCCACTGCTTGCCCGGTAGCGTCTTGACGGAAACGCGGTAGGACATGTGGTCCACTTCCAGGCCAGACATGCCATTGACCGTGGGGGTGGCCAGGATGAAGTCCTTGATGTCGGAGTCGCGGGCGGCTTCTTCTGCTGCGGTGGTGATGACGTCGACTGCTCGGGTGGGGTCGTTGCTCAGCGCGATGGGGACCTGGACGCGGGCTACGGAGTAGCGGTCGGAGTGGTTGGCCACCTGCAGGATTTCGCCATTGCGGACGTACCATAGCGCGCCATCGATGTCGCGGACCGTGGTGATACGCAGGGAAATGGACTCTACATCGCCGAAGACCCCGTTGCCGAGGTCGATGGTGTCACCGATGCCGTACTGGTCCTCCATGAGCATGAAAATGCCGGAGAGGAAGTCCTTGACCAGCGCCTGGGCACCGAAACCAAGGGCGACACCAACCACGCCGGCTGAGGCCACGAGCGGGGCGACGTTGACTCCGAGCTTGTCCAAGATGGCCAGCACTGCCCAGACCCAGACGAATATGGCGACCGCGGAGCGGCCGACTCCGGCGAGAGTCTGGATGCGGGAGGTGCGCCGTGCCTCTTGCGTTTTCTCGAGCGCCTTATCGGTTGTTCGGTGAGCTTTGCGAGGGGAGAGCGGCGAGCTGAGCTTGCCCTTCTTGATGCTGTTGTCTGCCAGTTTGGTGATGAGCCGACGCAGCAGCCAGCTACCGATGATGGCGACGATGAGAATGAGAGCAATGCCGATGGGCTTGTCTATGAGCCAGGACTGCATGTTTTCTGTCTGCCACCAGCGGGTGACCGCGTCGACAGCCCCGTCGCTCTGCTCGGCGGAGGCGCTTAGGTATGCGGTTGATCTGGTCACGTGTGTCCTTTCTGCTATCGCTCACGTCTGACGCCTACCGATGGTAGGGAAGAGAGTTGAATATAAAAAGCTAGTCTTTCTCGCAACTGAACAGCTTGGTCTAGACTTGTGCCTCATGACTGACAACCGCACTCTTGGCTTTTCTTCCCGTTCCATCCATGCCGGTTACCAGCCGGATCCTTACATGGGATCCATCAACGTACCGATTTACGCTTCCACCACGTACCAGCAGGACGGCCTCGCGCAGCTGCGCGGCGGCTACGAGTATGGCCGCGTGGCCAACCCCACCGTTCATTCCCTAGAGAAGACCCTCGCGGCGCTAGAGAATGCCGAGTATGCTCGCTGTTTCGCCACGGGCATGGCGGCCGTCGATACCCTCATCCGTATCATCGTGCGCCCAGGTGACCACGTGATTTTGGGTAACGATGCCTACGGCGGCATGTACCGTCTCCTGCACCATGACTACGGTGAGTGGGGCATCGAGCTGTCCATCGTTAATACCGCCGATACTGAGGCGGTTAAAGGGGCGCTCAAGGAAAACACCAAGCTCATTTGGTTGGAGACCCCGACCAATCCGGCGACGACGATCACGGATATCGCCGCGGTCACTAAGGCAGTCAAGGCGGCTGGCGACGTCCAGATTGTCGTCGACAACACCTTCGCCACTCCCTACCTGCAGAACCCTTTGGAGCTGGGCGCGGATCATGTTTTGCACTCCACCACGAAGTACCTGGGCGGCCACTCGGATGTGCTGGGTGGTGCGGTCGTGACCAACTCCGCTGAGATGGATGAGCGCCTGCTGTATTTCCAAGGAAACGTCGGTGCGGTGTCCTCGCCTTTCGACGCCTACCTCACCGCCCGCGGCATCAAGACCTTGGAAGTCCGCATGGATCGCCACTGCTCCAATGCACAGGCCGTGGCGGAATTCCTGGAGTCCCGCCCGGAGGTCAAGCAGGTTCTCTACCCGGGCCTGCCCTCGCACCCGGGTCACGAGCTGGCGAAGAAGCAGATGCGTGGCTTCGGCGGGATGATGTCCGTGCGCTTCCATAGCGAGGAGCATGCTCGCCAGATTTGTCTCAACACCAAGCTCATCTCATTGGCGGAGTCCCTCGGCGGTGTGGAGTCCCTCATCGAGCACCCACAGAACATGACCCATATCTCCGCGGAAGGCTCCGAACTCGTCCCGCCGGCAGACCTCGTGCGCATCTCCGTGGGCATTGAGTCCATTGATGACCTGCTCGCGGACTTGGAGCAAGCCCTCGACGCCCTGGACTAAAACCACCGAGAGCGCCAAGGCAGTGTGGGCCTCGGCGCTTTCGCTGTGTGAGGTTAGAGGGAAGTGAGCAGGGAACCGGCCGTGCGGTCGGTTTCTTGCAGCATGAGCGGATCGGTGGCCGGCATGGGGGAGATGGTGGTATCCGGCCACTGCGAATAGGTGGGGATGCCGACGATGTGCAGGCGCGGGTCCTCGGTGCCGCCGGGGTTGACCACGCGGCGGTTCCACGTCGTCTCCGGCGAGCCGGTGGCCTGCCCGTGGTCGACGAACGCGCGAACACGTCCGTTGAGGGATACCGCAAGTGGGTCGCCGGCGCGGCGGACATCGGGGGAGTGCATCCAGGCGTCGATAAGCCAGGTGGAGGAAGCCTCACCGTGCGCGGTGCGCAGCGTGAACTTCTCACCGATCTCCAGCTGGGGGCGCTGGCCCAGGAAGGTGACGAGGCCGGCGTCGACAAGCGCCAGCAGCTGTCGGGTGCGGAAGAGCGGCGGGCCGGAGCCCACCATCTGTCCGAAGGCCATGAACTCCTTGTAGGTGCTGGTCCGGGACTCCCACGTCATCCGGCCCTCCGAGCCGGCGATGGAGGAGGGCTTGCGCGCGGCTGAGATGGCCCACAGCGCGGACTTCAGCGGGGAATCGGCGGCGGCGACGGCCTCCCGGATATCGCGGGCGAGGCCCTCGGCGATGTACTCGGTGATCTCGGCGCCCTCCGCGCTGTCGAAGTCCGCCAGCGGGTTCGCCCAGTGGGCAAGGTCGAGGGGGTCAGTCGATGTGCCCTCCAGCGCCACGCGCAGCTGATCCGCCATGCCTCGGAGATCTGGGGCGGTGAGCTCCGTGGAATCAATCGTGGCGAGGATATCCGCAAGCGGGCGCTGCAGGGCATCTGGGAATACACGAGCCTGGTTCTCGTAGTATTCGGCGTAGGAATCACGCAGAATGTGCGGTAGCAGCTGCGTGCTAAAGTCCAGCTCCGCTTCCGGCTCAAGCGCGACGACCGCGGCGCGGAAGCGGGTCAGCTCAGCCTTTGGTGGCAGCGCGTGATACTCCGACTTCGGGATATAAGGGTAGCCGCGGCCGGAGGAGACGATGAAGTGCGGTTCCTCGCCGTTGGGCTCGTAGCGCAGCCCGGAGCGGGTGGAGGGATCCTCGACGAACTCGCCGCCGCGGTCGATGGTGAGCAGCGCCATGACGTCGAAGAAGCCCATGCCCAGGCCCCGAACTAGGACCTTCTCGCCCGCAGGAACCTCAGACACCGGTTGCTCCACCGGGTTATCTGGGCGCACCCAGTGCAGGCCGGAATCTGCGGCCTCCGCCAGGGCACGCTCGGACTCGGTCAGGGCAGGCACTTGCCAGCCATAAGCCAGGACGGTGGCATCGGCGGTGACGGTGGTGCCGTCGGAAAGCTCGATGGCGTCCTGTTCACCGCGCTCCTCTACGGACAACGCGCGCGCACGGTGCTGGACGACGTCCACGCTCTCCGGCAGCTGAGCCAGCGCAACCTCGAAGACCCACTCCAAGTAGGCGCCGTAGAGCGCGCGGGAAGGGTTGGATTCCGGGCGGGTCTGCGCGAGCTCTGTGGCAAAAGAGGCGGCAAGCTCCTCGCGCGGCGGGTGGGAATCATAAAGCTTTAGCTTGGCGGGCGCGATGTCGGGGCGCTCGCCGCGCAGAAGCTGGATCCACTCGTAGAGAATGGGACCCTCCAGCACCGGCGCGGTGGTCGTGGAATCGGGCTCGGTGAATAACGTGACCGCGCCAGCCAGGGTGTTCATGCACAGCGTGCGGGTCTGATCCGTATCCCAAATGCGGCCGGCGCCCAGCGGGGCATCGTCGATGATGTGGAGTCGCAGGGGTGAATGAAGGGGGGTCGCGCGCAGATGGGCCGCAAGGCGCTCGACCAGCGAGATACCGCGCGGGCCGGCCCCGACGATGGCGATGGCGGGCATATAAATCAACCTCAAACTTTTAGACTGTGCTGTCTAGTGGAATAATACCGCTCAGTATGCGTTGTGTTAAATCCAGAGACACAGCACAAACCGACTACCGACTTTCTGAAAGCATTACCGTGAAAACTCTACGCGCACTCGCCGCCACCCTGGCAGCAGCCCTCGCCTTAGCGGGCTGCTCTGCCGCGGACCGGCCGGACGGGGAGGATAACGTCCTCACCTACCTCGAGCCGCAATTCTTCCGCACGCTCTATCCGCCGGCCGCCGGCTTTTACCCCAACGGTGGCGTGGTCAACCAGCTGACCGACCGCCTCCTCTACCAAGACCCCGAGACCCTGGAACTCTCGCCATGGATCGCCACGGAGATGCCCAAGGTCAACGCCGATGCCACGGAATACACGTTTACTATCCGCACCGACGTCACCTACTCCGACGGTTCTCCTTTGACCGCCGAGAACGTCGTGGCCAACTTCGACCTCTTCGGCCGCGGCGATAAATCCCGCACGCTGACCAGCTCCGAGCAGATCGCCAACTATGACCGCGGCGAAGTCGTGGACGAGGACACCGTGAAGTTCTACTTCACTCAGCCCTCCCCGGGTTTCCTCCAAGCCACTTCCGCCTATAACGCCGGCCTGCTCTCTGATTCCACGTTGGCTCTAGACAACGAGGGCTTCGGCCCCGGCAACGCGGTCAACGTTATTGGCTCTGGCCCCTTTGTAGTGGAGTCGGAAGAAATCGGCACCGACCTCAAGCTCAAGACCCGTGAGGACTACGACTGGGCCCCACCAGCGGCCAAGCACCAGGGCCGCGCGGAGATCGACGGCGTCCACTACATCCTCGCCGCCGAGGAATCCGTGCGCACCGGAGCAATCCTTTCCGGCCAGGCCGATATCGCCCGCCAGATCTCAGCCCCGCAGGAGCCGCTGCTGAAAGAACAAGGTGTTGACATCGTCTCACGCGGCACGAACTCCATGAACAACCAGTTCGCCTTCCGCTTCGACCACCCGCTGCTGCAAGACAAGCGCGTGCGCGAGGCCATCATCCACGGCGTGGACCGCGAGGAGATCCTTCGCGTGCTCTTCTCCGAGTCCTACCCGCTCGCCACCTCCTCCGTGGCCGAGACCGGCCTGGCGTATAAGGACCAGTCCGCCGCCTATACCTTCGACCCGGAGGAATCCAAGCGCCTTCTCGATGAGGCCGGATGGGAGCCCGGGCCCGATGGCATCCGCGTCAAGGACGGCCAGCGCCTCGTCCTGCGCACCAACACCGCGTTGCCGCAGCCGCGCTCCAAGGAAGTCATGACCATGGTGCAGGATCAGCTGCGCGCCCTGGGCATTGGTATCCAGGTCAATGCTGGTGACCAGGCCACCCAGAATGCCGATGCCAAGGACATCAACAAGGTGCAGATCTACCACTCGATGGTCGGTCGCGCCGACTACGACGTCATCACTTCGCTCTACGGCATCAACAACCGCGATGCCTTCCTCAACCAGGACGCGGAGGGCAATCCCATCGACGAACACCTGCAGGAGCTTCTCGACGCCGTCCTCGATACCCCCGATAAAGAAGGCCGCATCAAGGCCACGGAAGAGGTCCAGGACTACCTCACCGAGCAGGCCTATGTGCTCCCGCTCTTCGAGGAACCCGTGGTTTATGCCGTGCGGCCGGGCATTTCGGGTTTTAGTCCGGAATCGGTGGCGCGCCCGTGGTTCTACGAGGTCAGCATCGACGCCGCGCCGCAGCGCGCAGCATCGAATGAGGAGGAGAAATAAATGACAACTCGCCAGATTTTCAGCCGCATTGGGCAGGCCCTCCTCGTGCTGCTCATTACCTACACCGTGGCCTTCCTGCTTCTGTCGGCGCTGCCGTCGGATGCCGTGCAGTCCCGCTTCGGCGACCCCGCTCTGGGCCTATCCCAGGCGGAGATTGACGCCATCCGGGAGGAAATGGGCGCGGACAAGCCGCTCTTCGTGCAGTACTTCACGTCCCTGGGTGGCTTCCTTACCGGGCACTTTGGTAACTCGACGCAGTCGGGCGCCCCGGTAGCTACGCTGCTTGCCGACGCCCTTCCCCACACCCTCATCCTCGCCGCCAGCGCCATCGGCGTGGCACTCATCGTGGCCGTGCTCGTTGCCTTCCTAGCGACGCTGCCGGGGCTCGGTGCTATCGGTTCCTTCTTCCGAGGCCTGCCTTCCTTCATGGTCTCTCTGCCGGGATTCTGGATTGCCATCCTGCTCATCCAGTTCTTCTCCTTCCAGCTGGGCTGGGTGCGCGTTATCGAACCCGGCAGCGTGGAGGGCCTCATCCTGCCTACCCTGACGCTGTCGGTGCCCATGGCCGCGCCGTTGATTCAGGTGCTGATTCGCTCCATCGACGAGACGCAATCACGGCCCTTCGTTCAAGCGGTACGCGCACGCGGTGCCTCGGAGTCCGGGATTTTCTGGCGCACCGTCTTGCGTAACTCGTTGCTGCCTACCTTGACCATGGCGGGCCTGCTCTTCGGTGAACTCGTTGGCGGTGCCGTGGTGACCGAAACCGTCTTCGGCCGCACTGGCTTGGGATACATGGTGGCCCAGGCCGTGGCTAACCGCGATACCCCGGTTCTGTTGGCAGTGGTTCTCATCGCCGCCACTTCCTACATCATCATCAACCTCGTGGTGGACCTGCTCTACCCGGTGCTGGACCCGCGCCTGCGCGCCAGCACCTCGGAACGCAGTTCTGCTCACCGCACAGATTCCGCCGCCACCCCGGCGACTGACTCCTCGGCCACTACTTCGGAAAGGACGGTGCGCTCATGAGCATGACGCACACTAAGCCGCTGCGTTCTACACGGGCGCCGCGCCGCCAGACCTCTAACCCGTGGCTCGCGCCGGGTTCCATCATCGCCATCGTGATCCTCGCGATCGCTTTCTTGGCGGCCCTGTTCCCGAGCTTGTTTACCTCAGCAGACCCTTATGCGGGCACCGATGTGGCCCTCTTGCCGCCGGGAGAGTCCGGGCACATCATGGGAACAGACGCGGTGGGACGCGATCTCTACGCGCGCATCATCTACGGTGCCCGCCAGTCGCTGCTCGGCGCGCTCATCGCCGTGGCCGTCGGCCTGGTCGTCGGCACGCTGATCGGCCTTCTCGCCGGCTCTTTGCGCGGAGCGGTGGATACCGTCCTCATGCGCGTGGTCGACGTGTTGCTGTCCATCCCGGGCATCCTGCTGTCGCTGTCCATCATCATCGTGCTGGGCTTTGGTTCCGTACAGGCGGCGGTGGCTGTCGGTGCGACCTCGGTGGCGACCTTCGCGCGCTTGGCCCGCTCCCAGGTAATCTCCGTAGCCAGCTCGGACTACATCGAGGCCGCGTACGGTGCGGGCGCCACCCACGCCACCGTGCTCTTCCGCCATATCCTTCCCAATTCACTCACCCCGGTTATTGCCCTGGCCACCCTTCAATTCGGCACCGCCATTCTGCAGCTGTCGATCCTCGGCTTCCTGGGCTACGGCGCCCCGCCTCCGACCCCGGAGTGGGGGCTTATCATCGCCGAGGGCCGCGACTTCATGGCCACCGCCTGGTGGCTCATTATTCTGCCCGGTATCGCGCTGGTGGCCGTGGTGATGTCCGCCAACCGTCTGTCCCAGAACTTCCCCGTGGAGGCCTAACATGTCTGTTTCAAAGAATGCAGCGCAGCCCCTGCTGCACGTGCGGGACCTCAACGTGTCCTATTCCACCGCAGGTGGTGACGTTCCCGCGGTCCAGGGCGTCAGCCTCGAGGTGCACCCGGGGCAGATGACCGCCATCGTGGGCGAGTCCGGCTCCGGCAAGACCACCTCCGCCATGGCAGCCATCGGTTTGCTGCCCTCGAATGCCACCATCGGCGCCGGAACCATCACCTTCGATGGCCGCGATATCACTTCGCTGCGCCGCCGTCAGTGGCGTGAGCTGCGAGGGCGACGCATCGGGCTGATCCCGCAGGACCCCAATAACTCCCTCAACCCGGTCCAGACCATCGGCGCCTCGGTGGAGGAGGGGCTGCGCATCCACAAGGTCGGCAGCGCTGCAGAGCGCAAGGCTAAGGCACTGGAGCTGTTGGAGCGCGTCGGCATCGATGACCCTGCGCGCCGCTATCACCAGTACCCGCATGAGCTGTCCGGCGGCATGAAGCAGCGCGTACTCATTGCCGCTGCGGTGGCACTGGAGCCGGACCTCATCATCGCCGACGAGCCCACCTCTGCTCTCGATGTCACCGTGCAGAAGATCATCCTCGACCTCCTCGATGACATGCGCGCAGAGCTCGGCATGGGCATCCTCTTCATTACCCACGACCTAGCCGTGGCCGGTGACCGCGCCGACCGCGTCGTGGTCATGGAGTCTGGCCAGCTGCGCGAGGAAGGCCTAGCCGCCACAGTGCTGACCAACCCGCGCCACGACTACACCAAACGCCTGCTTGCCGACGCCCCCTCCCTCACCGTCGCCGACGCCGGCACGTCAACTGCCCGCGCCGTCGCACCCCAGGGCAACCTAAGCACTCAGCGTGCTTCATCTGAATCTACCGGCGCGCCGACTACTCGCGCTGCCGGCGAACCTTTGGTGCGCGTCGAAGGCCTGACCCAGCGCTTCGGTGATTTCACCGCGGTCGATGACATCTCCTTCACCGTGGCTAAGGGCTCGACCCACGCTATCGTGGGCGAGTCCGGCTCCGGCAAGACCACCACCGGGCGCAGCATCGCCATGTTCAACACCCCGACCTCCGGCAACATCACCGTCGGCGGGCGCGACATCGTAGGCCTGCGCGGCAAGGCCTCGCGCGAAGAGCGCAACAACATCCAGCTGGTCTATCAGAACCCCTATGGCTCGCTGGACCCCAAGCAGACGATTGGCCAGACGGTGGCGGAGCCGCTGCGGAATTTGAAGGGGGCGTCGGCAAGCAGCGCGAAAGCCAAGGCCAAAGAGTTCCTCGAGCTGGTCGCCCTTAACCCGGATTATTATGACCGGCGCCCGCGCGAGCTCTCCGGCGGTCAGCGCCAGCGCGTGGCCATCGCCCGGGCGATGATTGTGGAGCCGGAGCTGGTCATCCTCGACGAGGCCGTTTCCGCCCTCGACGTCACCGTGCAGGCCCAAATCCTGCGGCTGCTTGCCCGGCTGCAGGAGGAGCTTGGCCTGACCTACATCTTCATCTCGCACGACCTGGCGGTGGTCAACCAGATCTCCGATACCGTGTCCGTGCTCTCGAAGGGCCAGCAGGTGGAATGCGGGCCCACGGCCGAGGTCTTTAGCAACCCGCAGTCACCGTTTACCCGCAAGCTTATCGAGGCCATCCCCGGCTCGCGCTACCGCGCCGGTGACCTCAACCTCGGCCTGTAGCCTGGGGCCAATCAAGAAAGGATTAGTTCATGGCAGACATTATTAACCTACTGGCGGATGCAAGCGAGGACGTCGCCCAGCTGCGCGAGCGCCGGCCTGAAGCTAAGGAGAATGCGCAGGCCTCCTTCGCCGCGCTCCTTGAGCCTAAAGAGCCCGGCACGTTCAGCTATGCGGAGCGCTACGCCATCGCGACGTTTGTTGCTGGCATTTACCAGGCTCCGCAGGCGGTGGAGTTCTATTCCGACCTGCTGGCGGAGGAATCGGAGGAGCTCGCTGAAGAAGTAGCCCGCGCGGTGGAGCGCGGCATCACCACCGGCCCATACTCTGGTGGCGGCTTCACGCTTTTCGACGGCTCGCCACGCCTCGCCGCCGCCCTCGACTTCGCCCACCTGCTGGCCTTCCACCCCAAGGACGCATCCCCGGCCGCGATCGGTCACCTGCAGGCGGCCGGCTGGTCCAACGATGACATCGTGACGTTGGGACAGCTCGTCAGCTTCCTGTCCTTTCAGCTGCGGGTGGCCCACGGATTGTCTGTGCTGGCCGGTACCGCCCAGCCCACGCCTGTGACTGAGGCGCCGCGTCCTACCCAGACCCCGGATTGGGTGCCGGGGGAGGGGACGTTGGTGCCGGACGTCGTCAAGCCGCAGGGCTTTGTGGCACACTCCCTAGGCTGGAAGCCGTGGGTGCCGCCGCAACCAAAGGAGGAGTTCACCGACGCGCAGCGTGACGCGCTGATTAAGCCCGAGCGCATCGACATGGAGTACTTCCGCCTGCTGGCCCGCGACCCGGCAGCGCTCAAGGCGCGCACGCTGACGGACCTGGACATCTTCTACAACACCGACGGCGGATTGGGGCGCGCCCAGCGTGAGCTGGCCGCCACGGTGGTCTCGCGCCTCAATGGCTGCGAGTACTGCGCATCGGTACACCAGCAGCGCGCCAAGGAGGAGGGCGGTGACGCCGCAGCGATTGACCGCCTGCTCGACGAGGGCGTTTCTGCTGACCTGGGCTCGGCGCAGTGGTCCGCCATCCGTGACGCCGCCCTGGCCCTGACCGAGTCGCCCTTTGCGTTCGACGCCTCCCACGTGGATGGTCTCCGCGAGGTGGGTTTCGATACGCTGGCAATCATCGATGTCATCAACTCCTCCGCGTTCTTCAACTGGGCAAATCGCCTGATGTTGACGCTGGGGGAGCCGGATGTGCCGAAGCGCTTCCGCTAACTGAAGGAGGAACAATCATGGTGAAGACTGCCGTTGTGACCGGGGCAACCGGTGGAATGGGCAGGGAGATCATCAAGGACCTTGCGCGAGACCACCGCGTGTATGCACTAGGCCGGCGCGCCGGGGAGCTGCCGGAGGCGGAGAACATCGTGCCGGTGGGCACCGACCTGCTGTCGCTACTTGATGGTGCGGCGCTTCCCACCGAGCTTTCTGAACTGGAGCGCGTGGACGTGCTCGTGCATGCGGCGGCACGGGCGGATAAGCGCTCAGTGGAAAGCGCTAGCCCGGAAGATTGGCGTGCGCAGATGGACCTCAACGTGCACGTGCCAGCAGAGCTGACCCGCCTTCTGCTGCCTGCGCTGCGTGCGGCGGAGGGCCTCGCGGTGTTCATCAACTCCGGTGCCGGCATCCACTCCTATGGTGACAACGTCATTTACGCCGCCACGAAGCACGCACTCTACGCGCTTGCCGACGGCCTCCGCCTCGGCGAACTCGGCATCCGCGTGTCCACCGTCGCGCCGGGTCCGACGGACACCCCGATGCTGCAGGGCTTGCAGGATTACAATCCGGAGCATGTCATCGCCCCGGTCGAGGTGGCGAAGGCTATTCGCACCACCGTTGATGCTGGGCCGACGACGCAGCTCACTGAGATCCGTGTGCGCCCGCGCATTGAGTTGAACCAGCGTAAGTAGGTGGCGCGTTTTCTCTCAAGATGCGAAAAACCCAGCACACGGTACAGTTATGAGGCGTGTCCACCTCTCAACGTCGCCGCCCCGCCTATTTGGTGATCGCGGATTCGCTTAGGAGCAAGATTGAATCCGGCGAATTAAAGCCGGGTGACCGTTTTCCCACCGAGCGGGAATTGGTTCAGGAATACAAGGTGGCGCGCATGACGGTGCGCCACGCGCTGGACATCGTCCAGATTGAGGGCCTCATTGATCGCAAGCGTGGGCGCACCGGTGGCACCTTCGTGCGTGCCACCCCGCCCACGTTGAGCCTGACGAGTGGCCGCAGTGCCCTCGATCAATTGCGTGAACATGGCCTCGATGTTGAGGTGCGGGTACTGTCGCTGATGTTCATTGATGCTCCCGGGCACCTTGCTTCCGCCTTTGGGATTGAGGAGGGGGATTCCCTGTGGGAGTGCCGTACGGTGCAGGTGTCGGCGGGCTCGCCCATCATGGCCTCCACGCTCTTTATCCCGCAAATCTTGGCACCAGGACTTACGGAAGAGGATGTGCAGAAGCCACTGACCGAGCTGTTGACGGAGCTTGACCTGGCACCCGTGTTTAAGCGGGACTCGCTCGTGGCCGCCACCGCTCGCACGGAGGAGCAGAAAGCCCTTGGAGTAGGTCGGAACCAACCGGTCCTACGCATTACGAGAACCATCAAGGCAGAGGGCGGCGTCGTAGCCGCTCAGCTGGAAGAGACCCTGCGCCCTGATGCGGCCACGGTGGAGGTCGTCATTGGCGAGGATCCCACGCCGACCCTCGACTAGACACCAGCGAGGGCAGCGCCATAAGTTTTCCCCGCCGGGAATACGAACGTGTACTCCAGGAAACCCGCCAACCACCATCGGGTTGGTGGGTCTCGTTCTTTAAGAGCTAAAGGGCCC